>CAVGEC010000024.1:14401-22848 GCA_963628195.1 Bacteroidaceae bacterium | reverse complement strand
GTGGCTCCGATATGGTAAAGTCTTGAGGTCGTATTCAGTTATCAAGGTGCAGGTGCGAGATCGTTGTTGGGGGCGATTCAGTGGGAAGATGTAAAACCTCTCCTTCGATGCCCCTCGTAATGAATGTAGAAATGGAGGGGTGTTTTATACCCCCCCTTCGACGATTTTTTGAAAAAAAGCAAAAAAGTATCGCCCTGCCGAAGCAGGGCGATTGGTCGATTGTTGTTACTTGGCAGGTTCAACCTTAATTGATGGTGTAAGACCACAAAAGGAGGTTGATCCCAATGGCTAAGCCAAAGCATAACTATGAATACATTCCATCCAAGGGGCTATATCGCATTAGGATTCCGGATGTGACCGGAAAGCTGGTGGCACTCACTGCCAAGACACCTGAAAAACTGGAAGAAAAAATTGCTGAGTTTAGGAGACGGGAGAAACTCAGCGAAACCGGAAAGAAAAATATGCTCGTCTGCGACTACTTGGATCTGTGGCTTGAACTCCATGGTGCCGGTCTCGGGCACAACACGGTGGAGGTAAACTACAAGTACATCATCAACCACAACATCAAACCCAAAATGGAAGGAAAGCGAATGTTAGATGTTCGCCCTGATGATATTCTGGAGGTCATGGCGGCACTCAACGATAAAAGCGAGTCGATCTTTAATGGCACCTATAAGATCATCAACCAGGTATTTAAGGCGGCTTTGGATAACCATGACATTCTGGATAACCCCTGTCCACCGAAGCCGGAGGGAGGTATTGAGCCGGGCGAGAGGTCTGCGTTGACTGAACGGCAGTGTCAGATTCTGATCGAAACCGTTAAGGACTTGCGCGTGTATCCCTTTTGCATGATTGCGCTGTATAGCGGTCTGCGCCGTGAGGAGATTTTGGCCCTTCAGTGGGATTGCGTTGACTTGGGGGATACTCCGCATATTGAGGTGAAGCGTGCGCTACGCTTTGAGCATAATCGGCCTGTAGTCTCTGATAAGCTGAAGACCAAATCCGCCAAAAGAACCATACCCATCCCTGATGTTCTGGCAGATTGTTTGAGGGGTGAAAAGGAAAAGTCTACCTCGGAGTATGTTATTGCAAATAACAAGGGCGGTCCACTCTCCGGCTCGCAGTTCAAAAGCCTGTGGAACGCCGTGATCGTCCGCACCACAAGGAAGCGCACCTATAAGACTTGGGATCACGGCAAAATCAGGACTGGCACGATTGAGCCGAAGCTGGGCGAGAAGGCAAGACATCAGAAACACTACTACACGATTGATTTTGAAGTGACCCCACATCTGCTCAGGCATACCTACATTACCAATCTGCTGATGGCCGGCATCGACATCAAGACGGTGCAGTATCTGGCAGGCCATAAGAGGTCACGCATTACGCTGGACATCTATGCACACCTTGTTTACAACAGACCTGAAGAGCTGATTGGCAAGGTGCGGAATGCGTTTGGAAACACCCCTGACTCCGAGGAGGAAGAAAGCGATGGCAATCTCGAAGAAACCCCAAAAGTCAAAGTATGAATATGTTGAAGCGAACCAGAGCTACCGCAAGAGAGTGAAAGGGCCGGATGGTAAGTTCGTTGCTTTATACGGGAAGACGGCTGGTGAGCTAACAGCGAAAATTCGCCAGTTTAAGGAAGAGATGAAAAATCGACCTGATCCCAACGACCCGCTGGTGAATGACTATATCGATCAGTGGTTTCGCCTGAATACCGGTGGGCTCACTGAGGAAACCCAGACGAGCTATAAAAGAGTTATTGAGCTTCATATCAAGCCCTTCACCGAGGGAAAAACAATGAGCGAAATCTATAAGAATGATATCAAAACCATTGTCGCTGCGGTGGCTGACAAAAGCGACACGCTGCATAATACCACTTTTATGCTCCTGAAGCGCATCTTCACTTCGGCTTTTGATAATGGGCTGATCGAGGAAAATCCTTGCCCCGTGATGCATAACGGTGGAAACGAAGCCCCGGAGCGATCTGCTCTCAATGACGATCAGGTAAATATCCTTATGGACGCCATTAAGGACTGCCCTCCGTACTTGTTCTGCATGATCGGGCTGTACGCCGGCCTTCGCACCGAAGAGATCCTTGGTTTGAAGTGGGACTGCGTGCATCTGGACGAACCGCCGCATATTGATGTGCGGAGAGCTTCCCGATTCAAGGACAGCAAGCCGGTGGTTACGGATCGCCTGAAGTCCAAAGCGGCCAGACGGACGATTCCAATTCCCAACCAACTCGCCGCTTGCCTTAAGGCTGAGAAGGCGAACAGTACCTCGGACTTTGTAATCCATGCACCGAACGGAGATCCCCTGTCCAAAACACAGCTTAGGCGTATGTGGACTTATATCGAACGGCGGAGAGCTAAAGAGCGGATATACTACCGTTATGCCGATGGGAAAAAGACGGCGTTCAAGGTGGAAGCCAAACTGGGAACAAAGGCAAAGCGTGGCGGATACACCTACTGCCTCGACTTCGATGTAACGCCCCACATTCTGAGACATACCTACATCACCAACCTGCTTCTGGGGGGCGTCGATATAAAGACCGTTCAGTATCTTGCAGGGCATGAGAAATCTAAGACGACGCTTGAAATCTATTCCCATCTCACCTATAATCGCCCAGAAGAACTACACGCAAAAATCAACGCCGCATTCTGATTTTGTCAGAGCTGGATAGCCCACATTCAAAGAGCCATTGCAAGCTCAAAGAAAAATCTTGAGCTTGCAATGGTTTTCTTATTGTGCAGCAACAGAAATTAGTCGGTATTTGTGCTCAGCTCGACATTTTTTCGGTTGACTTACTGATGATGTATGGATATAATTTGAGTAAAGCGAAAGGGTGGTGAGCATCATGAAACGATATGCAATGCAGCATCTGATTGAATGGAAGGAAGATTCTGGACATCTTCCTATGATCATTCGCGGCGCAAGACAGGTGGGAAAAACATGGCTGATGAAGGAATTTGGACGCACAGAATTTGAAAAATATGCGTATATCAATTTTGACCGCAACAGCCGTATGAAGCAGCTCTTTTCAGGGGATTTTGATGTGGATCGTATTTTGCGTGGACTTTCCATTGAAAGTGAAGTAGAGATTGCTCCCGAAGATACTCTTATCATTTTAGATGAGATACAGGAAGTCCCCGCTGCACTTCAGAGTTTGAAGTACTTTTGCGAAGATGACCGACAGCGTTACAATATCGTAGCTGCTGGTTCGCTCCTTGGCATCTCCATGCATGAAGGAACTTCCTTCCCAGTCGGAAAAGTGGATAGCATGGATCTATACCCGTTGTCTTTTACGGAGTTCCTTGATGCAACCGGGAACGGTCAACTGGTATCGCTTCTGGAACAGCAGGACTTTGATATGATCACTGCTTTCAAGGATAAGTATATTGATTTGCTGAAAACCTATTATTATGTGGGCGGTATGCCAGCAGCAGTCAACGCCTATCTTCCCAAGCAAAACCTCAATTCTGTACGCAGAGTTCAGAAGCGTCTGCTCTCCGACTACGAACAGGATTTTTCCAAACACGCTCCTACAGCAGTGATTCCACGCATCCGCATGGTCTGGGATGGCATTCCATCTCAGTTGGCGAAGGAGAATAAGAAGTTTATTTATAGTGTCCTTCGTGAAGGTGCCAGAGCAAAGGACTTTGAACTTGCGATACAGTGGCTGATCGATTGCGGGCTTGTTCATAAGGTTGGCCGCGTGACAAAGGGTGCAATTCCTCTGAAAGCATATCAGGATCTGCCTGCATTTAAGCTGTATATGATGGATGTTGGTCTGCTTGCTGCCATGACCGACTTGGACGCTAAAACCCTGCTCAAGGGCAATGCAATCTTTACGGAGTTCAAAGGCGCTCTTACGGAGCAGTATGTCTGCCAGCAGCTCATCGCAGAGTTGGGCGCAACACCATACTACTGGTCTGCCGAAAACTCCACCGGCGAGGTGGATTTTGTCCTTCAGCACAGCGGGAATGTGATCCCGTTGGAGGTCAAGGCGGAGGAGAATTTGATGGCAAAGAGCCTGAAGGTCTTTGTGGCAGGGAACAAACTGTCCCTTGGCGTGCGATCTTCCATGTCGGATTACCGAAAACAGGAGAAGCTGATCAACTTGCCGCTGTATGCGATCTCTCAGCTCTGGTCTGCCTGTGACAGCTATAGGTCTGTTTGAAGCGAGGGAAGTCGAATGACAGTGAAAGAAATCGAAACACTGATCCCAGTCGCACTTGAGCGCTTCAAGCAGCGCATACCCCAATCCGTAGAATGGATCGACAACGTGCCCATCCGTGTTGCGACTCGTCATACGGGAGAGAAACTGTTTCGCTCCACAATAAAATCACTGAAAGCGTGGGAAAAGGAGTATAGTCCCCAAACGGTCGCAGAAGCCTTCTCCGGGGAAAACGGGTACGCAATCATCGTTTATCAACATCGAATCAAAGCTGAGAAGCAGCTTCTGTTTGTACTCTGGCATGAACTGGGCCACATCTGCTCAAACATCGCAAACAGCGCATTGGAGACAGAGGGAAGGGCGGATATTCTAAATAAGAGAGATACTCCCATAGCATCTGGATGCGCTGTCTGGATGGAGTTTATTGCTGACGCAGTCGCCAACTATGTTGGTGATCTGGAACCGACACGGGGCGTCTTAGCATGGTCGATTCAGGAAAAGCTAATGAGAATGGCTGCTGAAGGATTTAATAATGGTAACTTTTCTACGGCTGCTTTTGGGCATTATTATGGCCTTCTACTGACAGATGTGGATACGGTAACTATGTTAAACTACTACACAACAGACGAGGAAACACCGGAAATCGGTTTTGGAAACTGTCGCCTTGAGGTGCAGATGGGCATAGGCCGGATCGCAGCGATTTTGGATGCCCACCTCGATCAGAATGGCTATTTTGGGAATGACCGATTATATAGAGCAGTAAGCGATGCCTTTTGGAGAATTCCAAGAAAAACCCTTGAGCTACTTGGGATGGCTTTTGATGATCTGTATGATACCTGCTTGGCTGAACGCTTATGCTTCTCTGATTGAGTTTGCTCAAGCATAAATGCGTCGAATTCCCTTGCCGCTCTGGGTGTAATGATCTTTGTGTATCTAAGCATTGGCGGTGTGATAATGGAAAAGATATTGATTAACAAAATCAGGTGTAATAAATGCGGTGATGAAATAGAAAGTCACTCTGTCCATGATTTCAAATTCTGTAAATGTGGTGCTGTTGCAGTTGATGGCGGCCATGATTATCTCAGAAGGTGCGGAAAGAGAGAAGATTTTACAGACCTATCAAAGATGGAAAAGATTAAGGTCAAAGAAACATAACGCTCAGACTGGAACACTCAGGCTTGGAACATTACAAGGCCGCAAGGTCGCACGTATTTTTGAAGGCTTAGGTTTTGCGACCTTAAAAGCGCGGCCTTGCCCTATGAACAGGGTTGGCCAACCAGTGTTATTGACAGGAATAATTTAAGCTAATATAATGAGTCTGTAAGTAAAGGCCAGATAGATGTAATATCGGATTTTGAAAGTGTAGGAACTTGTAGCTTTTGCAAGCGGAGACTGAAGTATTAGGAAGTGCCGATTGTTAGTGGTTACTTACCGAGGCTATTTGACAGGTGGCAAACCCGCAAAGCCTTGTGCCGCAAGGGATAGCGGCTTCCGTACGGGAACAGTACGGTCTGAAGGCCGCCCGCCGCGCTCCTCAGTTCTCCAAGCGCTAAAAGATCTCTTTTACAAGCACCCACTTTGGTGGGTGCTTGTTTTCTTTGGCGGGTGCTTTTCCCTTTTCTGCGCACCTGTGCGCCGGGTACTGCGTAGGATAGACTGTGCAGGGCCGTGCGGCCTCTGTAAATACATCGGATATGGAAAAGGGAATGTACGATGGTTGCAAAGGTGTTCTGGGGGATATTGATCCCCTTCTGGGGCACGTCGCTGGGGGCGGCGTGCGTCTTTTTCCTGCGGAGGATGCCGGAGATGGCGCTGCGCCGCGGGCTGGAGGGCTTTGCCGCGGGTGTGATGGCCGCCGCCTCGGTGTGGAGCCTGCTGCTTCCGGCCATTGACCGGGCGGACATGGGCCGCTGGTCGTTTGTTCCGGCGGCGGCAGGGTTCTGGCTGGGGGTGCTGTTTCTACGGCTGCTGGAGCGCGCTCTGCCGGAGACGGTGTCGGACCGTTCTGCCGCCATGACGCTGCTGGCGGTGACGCTGCACAATATTCCGGAGGGTATGGCCGTAGGGGCGGCCTATGTGGGCTGCATGGCCGTGGGCGAGAGCTATGCGGCCGCGCTGACGCTGTCGGTGGCCATCGCCGTGCAGAACGTGCCGGAGGGCGCCATTATCTCCCTGCCGCTGCGCACGGCGGGGCAGGGCAAGGGCAGGGCATTTTTGGGTGGTGTGCTGTCCGGCGCGGTGGAGCCCCTGGCCGCGGCCTTGACGGTGCTGGCTGCCGGAGTGATCCTGCCGGCGCTGCCTTGGCTGCTGGCTTTTGCCGCCGGGGCTATGCTCTATGTGGTGGCGGCCGAGCTGCTGCCCGGCACCGCGCAGGGTGGGCGCTCCTCCGCGGGGGCCATGGCCTTTTCGCTGGGGTTCACCGTGATGATGGCCCTGGACGTGGCGCTGGGGTAAGAGCCGGGGTTGACAACTGCCAATTCCTGTAATATAATGTCGCTGACAATTAAACAGACAGTCTGTTGATCCAATGTAGCCGATGACCGCAACGCCCCACGGGGCAGGCGCCGGCATAGAAGGAAAGGGGTATCCAAACCCCGCACGACCGGTACTGTGAGCGCAAGGATGCACCGAAGCGGCGAGAGCCGCCGGGACGAAAGTCCGCCATTGTGGGCGCAAGCCCATGAGAAGGTAGGCTGCAAACGAGGTGGGAATACTGTTCCCCCGCGGCGCGAGCCAGGAGAATTGCATTGTGTAGGACGAATTGCAGCGGGCGCGCTCTCCGTGTGCGGGAACCTTGTACCACCATGTGAAGATGTACCACGCTGACCTCCTGCGGGGAGGTCGGTGTTTTTCTTTGCGAGGTCACAGGGCCGTAGTATATGCGTTCGCTGTCCGGCGGTTGGCCGGGCAGCGTTTTCATTTTGCGGACAGAGTGCACTCTGCCCCTTTTTTCATGCAGGGCATGAAAATTTCCCTTGCAAGCCGATACGCTGCTATGCACAGCGAAGCCGTGCAGGAATGCGGCCAACCCGGAGTGCCGCCATACACAGCGAAGCTGTGCAGAGAACTTTCTTGCCAGGCTGAGGCACCGCGTGCTTTTTCATATGCATAGTGAAACTATGCATATGCGTCCCCCTTATCAAGCCAAGGCGGCCATTGGCCGCGTGCTTTTCCATAAGTGGGGCGGGGATGTTGCCGCATCCCCGCCCACCCCCTCTGACACACGATCACAGAAAAATAAACATAAAGGAGAAAGAGACATGAAGAAAAGGGTCATAAGCTGGCTGCTGACCATTGTCATGGTCCTCAGCCTGCTGCCTACCTCCGTGCTGGCTGACACGCTGGCCGCGGAGCAGGAGCAGACGGGAGAGACGGTCTCGGCGGACGTGGAGAGCACCGTTTCCACCGAGGATGAGGAGACACAGGAGCAGCAGGAGCCTGCTGCGGAAGTGCCTGCGTCCCAGTCTGCCCGCAGCGGCGGGACGGACAGCGCGCCGGAAGCCATCAGCGATGCGGACGGCTTCAAGAGCATGGCTGCCGATGGCAATTATAAGCTGACGACGGACATCAAGGTCACCGAACCGTATGCCAACGACTTTTCCGGCACTTTTGACGGCAACGGTTATACTGTGACGCTGGAGATCACCAGCAGCACAGACTGTGTTGGCCTGTTCAAAACACTGGTGAGCGGTGCCGTGGTGAAAAACGTTATGGTCAAGGGAAAGGTGACCGGTAAGGGATATGTAGCAGGCATTGCTGGGCAGGCGACTGGTGCGACGATAACTGGCTGCGCGAATAAAGCGGATGTTTTAGCGACTGACCGTTATGTGGGAGGAATTGTCGCTGAGTCGAAGAATACGAGTATCAGCAACTGCTATAGTCGTGGAACAATTTCAAGTAGCAGAACCGGCTCTGGCGTATGCTTAGGAGGCATTGTAGGAAATGCTACAAGTAACATCGGCAGAGGAACAACGGTTACGAATTGCTATAGCGCGGGGATGATTTCTGTAGCTGCGAGCACGTCAAACTACGCAGCTATCGCCGGTTGGTGCTACGACTCCACCGTGACGAATTGCTACTATCTGGATACCACGGCATCTGCCGGCGCCAACGGCAATAGCCAGACGGCAACGTCAAAAACTGCTGATGAAATGAAATCCGCGGCCTTTGTCACCCTCCTGAATGGCGGCGAAGCCACAGGCGCCTTCATGGCCAAGGCCGGGGACTATCCCGCCCTCAGCTGGGAGACGCCCACCGCCCCGGTGAC
>CAVGEC010000024.1:11651-14005 GCA_963628195.1 Bacteroidaceae bacterium | reverse complement strand
CAGCGCGGATACCGCCACCCGGTCCGTAACGCTGAAAAAGGTGGTGGGTATTGCGCTCAAGGGCAGCTATAAGACCGAATACGAGCAGCGGGACGAGTTGGACACCAACGGCCTGATCGTCACCGTGACCTACACCGACGGTACGACCAGGGATATTACCGAGGGCTTCACTGTTACAGGGTTTGATTCCACCAATGCGGTAGAGAGCCAGACGCTGACCGTGACTTATAGGGGGGCGACGGCCCCCTATACCATCAAGATCAACGAGAAGCTGTTCCCCAGCACCGTGTTCAACAGTTTGAAGGGCTACGCCACGGTGGAGTACAGCCACAATTCCAGCTACACGGGCGAGGACGGCAAGGAGTTTGTGGATGAAGATGGTACGCTGGTGTCAAATAACAAAAAAACGAAAAACGCTTCGGTCACTATTACAATTACATTTCTTGAAGATATAAAGACATCGGAGTTGACTTTCGACTATCGTATCAGTTCCGAAAGTTCAGATAAAGTTACGATAAAAAAGAACAGTGAACAGTTGCTGTCTAAAGGAGGGACTGTTGACTGGACGAATCAAACGATAGAAGTAAAAGCGGGCGACAAAGTTACGATCACATATGCGAAGGACTACTCTGTGGATACCGGCAGTGATTGTGTTTGGCTGAAAAACTTCACCGTTTCCCCGCTGTACACGTTGACGATCACCACCGGTGAAGTTGCCGGTGCAGCTATCACGCTGAAAGATGCGGACGGCAAAACTGTCTCCGGCAGCAATGGTGTGTACGCGGTGAAGCCGGGCGAGTACACCTACACCATCACCAAGAAGGGCTATGAGACGGCCACGGACACCATCACCATGCCTGCCGGGGATCATATGGAGAATGTCACCCTCGTCAAGCTCCCAGTCATCACACTCACCGTCGTGCCCGCTGACGCAAAGGTGACGATGAAAAAGGGAACGAGCACCGCTTCCAGTGAGACCAGCAAGGACGGCGTGTACACCTACATCGCGGACAGGAATACGGCCTACACCTACACCGTGGAGAAGTTCGGCTATGTGACGCAGACGGGTACCATAAGCGTGGTGGGCAGCGATGCGGCCAGGACGGTGGAACTGGAGACGGCGAAGACGTTCGGCGTTGACTTCCGGATCACCAGGCCGGAGGGCGTTGAGGGTGAACCGAACATCATCGTCAAGTCCGGCAGCATCCAGGCCTATACGGGCAATGGCACCAACTGCCGGCTGCCGGCGGGCACATATACCTACACGGCTGTCCTGGATGGCTGCGATGCCCTGTCCGGGAGTTTTGAGGTCAAGGCGGGCAAGACCGTGGTCCTGGAGTTCGTCAAGTCGCTGACCTTTGACGATTTCTTTGCCGGCCTGAAGGGCATCACCGCAGAAAACGGCACACGATACGGCTTTGAACCGGTACGGGCTGCTGGTGGGAACTATTTGGAGAGCAAAAAAAGCTATGGCACAACGACTATGAAGCTGACGGCGGGAGAGCCGTGCGTTGTGTCCTTCCAGTATTTTTCCAATGGGTATGAAAGCTCTTATTCTTCTTACGAATTCACTGTAAAGAACGGGAGCAAGACACTCTTGACAGCCTACGATGAATCGGAGTGGAAGACATTCAGCACGGTGCTGCAAAAGGGCGATAAACTGACGCTGTCCTTCAGCGGTTCCAGCTATTATAATGTCAAGCTGAAAAACTTTACCGTTTCCCCCGTCTACACCATCTCCCTCAATGTCACCGGCGCGAAGGACAGCACGGTCGTCTTGCAGGATGCCAGCGGTGCAGCCATCACCGGCGTCGACGGCAAGTATGCGGTCCCCGCCGGGATGTACACCTACACGGTCAGCAAGTACGGTTATCAAACCGAGACGGGCAGGATCATCGTCACGAACAAGAACGTGGATCAGGACGTGGCCCTCACTGCCCTGACGGCGTACCAGGTGAAGCTTGCCGCTGATCCGGCGGATGCGTCTCTTACGCTTACCCACCCCGTGGGCGGCACGATTGCAGCAGACGAGAACGGCGCATACATCGTCTACGCCGGCGAGACCTATGCTTACACCGTCGCCAAGGCGGACTATATCACGGTCAGCGGCAGCTTTACCGCTGCCAAAAACGACACCATCAAGGTAACACTGACCTATGCCGGTGCGGGCTGGGACGGCACCGCCAAGACCAAGCCTGCCCAAGACGAAAACGGCGTCTATCAGATCGGCACCGCCGCGGAACTGGCATGGTTTGCCGATGCGGTCAACGGCGGGCAGACCGCCATCAGCGGCAAGCTTACCGCCAACATCAACCTCAACAGCAAGGCCTGGACGGCCATCGGCACCAGCAGCA
>CAVGEC010000024.1:7863-11069 GCA_963628195.1 Bacteroidaceae bacterium | reverse complement strand
CCATCACCAACTGCGCTTATCTGGACACCGTCGCGCCCCAGGCTTCGGCTGACGGCGCCACCAACGGCATGACCGCCTGCACTGCGGACTATATGCGTTCCGCGGAGTTCGCCGTGGACATGAATATGAACCAGGACAACGGCACCCTCAACAGCGGCTTCCCCGTTCTGCCCTGGCAGGGCGGCACCATCCTCCCCGCTGACGACCTGCGGGCCGTCAGCCAGGCCCAGCAGAGCCTGTCCCTGCAGGGCATGACCGCCGCGGATAAGGCCAAGCAGAAAGAGGCCGACTGGTATGCCGACAACATCTGGGAGATGTACCAGCCCATGTCGGGCGAGAGCCAGGAGGAAATGCTGGCGGAGCTGCGGGCGAATTTCGATATCGAGAAGCCAGAAGAGGGAACGGAGGATCTGAAGGCCTACTACACCGGTAAGCTGCGTGAGCAGTTCTACGAGGAGCAGGGCCTGGATCCGGTAGACCCGGAGACACTGACTCCCGACGCCTCCGGCATCTACCAGATCAAGGGCATCGAGGCCGTTACGATCACGCTGGAGGATATGCTCGACGACAGTGAGGGCAAAGAGGAAGTCTGCACCACCAGTGTGATGCTGCCGTCCAGCATAGCAACGACGGTGAACGGCGAGAAAAAGACTGTTGCCATCGCCTGGGAGAGCAGCAACACTGCCCTGGTGACTGTGCAGAAGGATGGAACTGCCGCCATCGCCGCGCCTAAAGGCGGCAAGGACAACGTCACCCTCACCGCTACGCTGACTTCCGGCACCGAGAGCAAGGTCAAGACCTTTACCCTCTGCCTGTGGTCCGAAGCAGCGGAGCAACAGCAGACGCTGGACGATATCGCCGCCGTGATCACCGCGCGCAACGCGGCGGTGCGCCCCCTGCAGGGACTGGGTATCTACAACGACACCAGCGATGCCAACAGCAAGGGTGTTGAAAAAGCCTTCCGGCGCCTGCTGGAGGAGATGGGCTACGAGGATGTGGCCGCCGAGGCCACCATTACCTATACGGACGACAGCGCTGAAGCCAGCGGCTTTGACGGCACTGAGCATGAGTACATCACCAAGGAGGGCGATGTCAAATTCTTTGACGGAGCTACCCTGCTGAAAGCGGCGTATTACTCCGACTTGGAGTTCAAAGTCGCTTACGGCGGTGCGGAGAAGACCATCACCCTCCGTGCCGTTGTGGGCCGCAGCTTTGACGATGTCCAGGCGCAGCTGACGGAAGCCGCCAAGACGCTGACCTGGGAGATGATCCGCGGCGAGAACACCAACGAAGCGGAGACGGACACCACCGGCGCCTGGGATCGCCACGCCGTACAGGGCGGCATTACCTCCAATCTGACGCTGCCCTACAGCATCTCCGGACGACACGACATGACGGTCCAGTGGGGAGTGGACAGCACCGAGTGCCTGTATATCAGCGGCAGCGAGGGCAGCGCCTCCGGCGTGGGCAATGTTGTCCGCCCTGTGCGGCCCGCCGAGGGGGATCCGGATCCGGATACCGGCAAGGTGCTGCTGATCGCCCGCGTGACGTATGACGGCTTTGACGATGATCCGTATATGAAGGAGCACATCACGGGGCAGAACGGCGTGGAGGTCTATGCCGATGTGTTCTTTGACATCACGGTAGCGCCTTTTGACATCGACGTTACCAACGAGATGCAGAAGGCTCTGGCGGAAAAGTATCAGTCCCTGCTGGTGGATTTCGTGGACAAGACCACGAAGCCTGATCTCAGCGGGGTCGATGCCGATCTGCAGATGCCCCGGCCCTATCTGCTGCAGCGGGAGGGCATCCTGACCGACAGCTATAACCAGCATGTCACCATGACCAGCCTGACGCCGGATGTGCTGGACTTCAACGGCTATCACGCCGTGGTCTACCGCCCGCTGCCCGGTAAGGAATCGGTAGAGGCCAGATATGTGGTCTCCATTACCACCCGCGGCTCCAGTCAGCTGCTGGCCCGCCAGGAGTTCAGCTTCACCATTCAGCCTCTGGAGCAGAGTGAACTGGATGACGCTGCCGCCTTTATGAAGCAGGTCTGCACTGAGGATGTCTATTGGAACGGCATCAAGGACGCGAATACCGATAAGAACAAGGTGACCTCCGATCTGGATCCCTTCGTGGAGATCCGCAAAAACGAGGACGGTACACTGGAGTACATTCGCGGCGCGGTGAATATGAACTTTGACGGCATCGAGGCGGACGATATCGATGGTTGGATGGCATCGGAGAAGTTCAGAACCTTCTATTCCTCCCGTCCGTCCGTCATTGAGCATGAGCTCCTGCGTGTGCACCAGCCGGAGTACAATACGAAGGTCGAGCTGAACAGCGTCCTCACCTACACCAAGTACGCTCAGTACTGGGAGAAGTTCGGCTTGAACGGCACCGAGGAGTCAAAGGAGGAGTACAAGGACTTCGAGCAGTTCTACAAGCAGCCGATCAGCGTTGAACTGACGGTCGCGGGCTCGACGGGGAGAGACGATCCCAATGAGAACACGCTGATCACCGTCACCGTCCAGGTGGACGGCTACAGTGAAAATGGCCTCAGCTTTACCGGTACCAGCTACAGCTTTACCGGAAAGGCCAGTGAGGACTGGACGGCCTGGGATGCCGTCAAGGCCTGCCTGGAGAGCGCCGGGTACAAGTACGGCGGCAGCGGTGCGTATCTCGAAAGCGTTACGGATGCAAATGGCAGAACGCTGGGCGAAAAGTCCGACGGCAAGTCCTCCGGCTGGATGTTCGGCGTCACGCCGGCCCAGGGCGTGGAGACGCTGCCCAACACCACGCTGGACGCGACCTTTATCCATGACGGCGACACTGTCCGCCTGTTCTTCACGAACAAGTATATTCCCGTGGGCCCCGATGAGCCGGTGGATCCCGGCACGGAGATCCCCAACTTTGACAAGGTGTACGCCGACACCAAGAAGTACATCCAGAACAACGTGCCCGCACCCGTTGTGGCCTCCGACCGCGGCGAGTGGGCGGTGTTGGGCCTGGCCCGCGCCGGCGTTACGTTGTCCGATGAGTATATCCAGGCCTATTACGACAAAGTCGTGGCCTATGTGCAGTCCCATATGGGCGATGACGGCGTACTTCTTGCTTCCGGCAACGTTCCTACCATCACCGATAACGAGCGCATCATTCTGGCCCTTACCGCCATCGGCAAGGATCCCGCCAACGTGGGCGGC
>CAVGEC010000024.1:0-6927 GCA_963628195.1 Bacteroidaceae bacterium | reverse complement strand
GTGAACAAAGTCACGCACACCTATGTGAACGGCATCCAGTGCGTCTGCGGCGTCCGTAAGGGCGCGGAAGGCGACGCGGATACCACCATCAAGCGTGTGGTGGTGTCCAACGAGATCACGTTTAGTCTGGAGAGCAATGACAAGCTGGATACGCCGGACAAGGTCAAAGCCGAGCTGCAGCTGCAGATCACATTGAAAAACAGCAAGAGCAATAAGGATAATACCGTTTTCATGGATGTGTCGCTGCGCGTATTCGAGAACAACGAGGGGCGTCCGGTCACCAAGGAGGATCTGACAGACGGCAAGATCACGGTTTTGCTGCCCTACCCGGAGGCCGTGGCCGCCAAGTACAGCCAGTACAACTTCACTGTGGCGCACATGGTCGCCATGGAGGGCTGCGGCAAGGATGTGGGCACCGTGGAGTTCCCCTCCGTCAATCCTACCAAGGATGGCCTGTGGGTGACGCTGACAGGCCTGTCCCCGGTGGCCGTCAGCTGGACGGCGAAGCCGAGCTCCAGCGGCTACTATCCCTCCACACCGGCCAAGGCCGACTCCGCCAACACGGCGGACGACAGCCAGATGGTGCTGTGGTTGGGCAGCGCGGCCCTGGCGGCGGCAGCCGTTGTGGTACTGACGCGCAAGCAGAAGCGAGCTTCTAAGTAACAACAGAACAGCCGACGCAGAGGCGCGAGAGCGCCTCTGCGTATGGCGCTTTTGTGGGGAATGAGAGATATGAGAAAAGTACAGCGATTTTGGCTGCTGGCACTGGCGCTGTCCCTGCTGCTGACATGTGCCGCCTGCGGCAGCACGACGGCGGACAACAGTCCGGACGGCAGCACGACACAGCAGGAGAAGACCGTTAAGAAGCGGCAAAACGCTGCGAAATCGGACACGCCCACGGTTGACGACAAGAGCACAGAGGCTGTGGCCGAAAATAAGACCGAGGTCACGACCACGGACGATACAAAGACCGAGGCGGAGAAAAAAGCTGAGGATGAGGCGAAGAAAGCCGAGGAGGAAGCCCAAAAGCAGGAGGAAGCCCAAAAGCAGGAGGAAGCCCAAAAGCAGGAGGAAGCAAAGCGTCTTGAGGAGCAGAAGCGCCTTGAGGAGCAGAAGCGCCTTGAGGAGCAGCAACGCCTGGAGGAAGAGAAAAAGCGGCAGGAGCAGGAGCAGCCGGCGGAACCGGACAAAACAGTTTCGCTGTATATTTCCTGCGCCACTGTGCTCAATAATATGGACAAGTGCTCCAACGGCGTGAAAGATATCATCCCCGCCGACGGTGTGATCCTGTCCACCACGGTGGCTATCACCGAGGGGGAGTCTGTCATGTCGGTGCTGCAGCGGGCCTGCCAGAATGCGGGCATTCCTGTGAGTACAAATGGCGGCAGCTACGTCAACGGTATCAATAATCTGTTCGAAAGAAACGTGGGGAAGGGCTCAGGCTGGATGTACTGCGTGGGAGGCACTTTCCCCAACTACGGCGCGGACAGCTATACGCTCTCCGGCGGCGAGAGCATCCAGTGGCTCTACACCTGCGATTTGGGCGCGGACGTGGGCAACACCTACATGGGCTGACAAAAGGGCGGCTTTTGCCGCCCTTTTTCCGTGCGCAGGATTGACGTATCCCATGGCGGCAGGGTATAATTAAAAGATTAAGACATCATGTATGCAGGAGGTAATCCCATGGACGATACGCTGCGCACTTGCCACCCGGCGGTAAGCTTTTCCTACTTTGCCCTGGTCATCATCTGCGCCATGTTTTTTATGCACCCGGTGTGCCTGCTGCTGTCGGTCCTGGGAGCCGGATGGTATGTGTGCCGTCTGTTGGGCGGCCGCCAGCTGCGGCAGCGCCTGCTGTGGCTCATCCCCACGGCGCTGCTGGCTGCGTTGGTGAATCCTGCCTTCGTGCACCAGGGCGTCACCATCCTGACCTATCTGCCGTCCGGGAACCCCTTGACGCTGGAGAGTATTTTCTACGGCTGCGCTTCCGGCCTTATGCTTTCGGCGGTGGTGCTGTGGTTTGTCTGTGTAACAGACGTGATCACTTCAGACAAGGTAGTATACCTGTTTGGCCGCGTTATTCCGGCCCTGTCCCTGCTGCTGAGTATGACGCTGCGCTTCGTGCCCCGGTTTGTCCGGAGGCTGCGCACCGTGGCCCAGGCCCAGCGCTACATGGGCAGAGACGCACAGAACGGCTCTGTGTGGCAGAGGGTGAAGTCTGCTCTGCGGGTGTTCTCCATCGTGGTCACATGGAGTCTGGAGAGCGGCCTTGTGACCGCTGACAGTATGCGCTGCCGGGGCTACGGCCTGCCGGGGCGGACATCGTTCGCCCTCTACCGTTTCGACCGGCGGGACGGCGCTGTTTCTCTCTGGCTGGCCTTCTGCGGCCTGTATCTGCTTGGCGGCGGTCTGGCAGGAGGGCTCGCCTTTCAGTATTACCCCATGCTGCGCGGCGGCCCGGTCACACCGCTGACTGTCAGCTTTTTAGCGGTGTACGGACTGCTGTGCTTTACCCCGGTGCTGTTGGATATGGCTTCCACGCACCGTTATTCTGCCCGAAAGGGAGGGAACGCCCGTGAGTGAATTGCTGCGCCTGCAACATTTTGGCTTTACCTATCCGCAGCAGACGCGCCCCGCGCTGTCAGAGGTGGACCTCACCATCCGGGAAGGCGAGTTCTGGGTGCTCTGCGGCGTGTCCGGCTGCGGCAAGACAACGCTCCTTCGCCAGCTGAAGCCCGCTCTGCGCCCCCATGGCGCATCGGAAGGTGAGATATGGTTTGATGGCCGGGCGCTGTCGGAGCTCTCCCCACGCCAGCAGGCCTCGGACATTGGATTTGTTCTCCAATCCCCAGAGGAACAGATCGTCACCGACAAGGTCTGGCACGAGCTGGCCTTTGGCCTGGAGAGCCTGGGCTGCGACACGCCAGCTGTTCGCCGCCGCGTGGCGGAGATGGCGTCTTTCTTCGGCATACAGGACTGGTTCCATAAGAAAGTGGACGATCTCTCCGGCGGCCAGAAGCAGCTGCTGGCCTTGGCCTCCATCATGGTACTGCAGCCCCGTCTGCTGATCCTTGACGAGCCTACCAGCCAGTTGGATCCTATAGCTGCCGCCGATTTTTTGCAGACGGTGGGCCGTCTGAATCGTGAATTGGGCGTCACTGTCCTCATGACGGAGCATCGTCTGGAGGAGGCCCTGCCTCTGGCTACCCATGCCGCCGTGCTGGATGGCGGCAGGCTGCTCTGCGCCGGTGCGCCGGAAGAGGTGTGCCGTTCCCTGCGAGGCCAGCGCCACGATATGTTTTTGGCCATGCCCGCCGCCGTGCGGATATGGGCCGGCGTGGACAGCGCCGCGCCCTGCCCCATCACCGTCCGGGAGGGCCGCGATTTCCTGGCCGACTGGTGCGCGGAGCATCCGCTGTGCCCGCTGCCACCGGAGCCATCCTATCCGGCGGGAGAGGCGGTGCTGACCGGCGAGGGATTGTGGTTCCGCTACGAGAAGGAGCAGCCCGACGTGGTACGCGGGCTGGATATCCAGGTGCGCCGGGGCGAATTCCTGGCCCTGCTGGGCGGCAACGGTGCGGGTAAGTCCACTACGCTGTCCCTGTTGTCCGGCATCCTGACGCCCCAGCGCGGTGCCGTGAGCCACACGGGCCGTATTGGTGTTCTGCCTCAGGATCCTCAGGCGCTGTTTGTGAAAAACACCGTCCGCCAAGATCTGTACGAGGCATTTGACGGTGCGGACATCCACCGCGACCAGCAGGAACGCCGCATGGAGCAGGTCGTTTCCCTCTGCCGCCTTACCGATCTGTTGGACCGCCACCCCTACGACCTCTCCGGCGGCGAGCAGCAGCGCGCCGCTTTGGGCAAGGTGCTGCTGCACCGGCCGGATATTCTGCTGCTGGACGAGCCCACCAAGGGGCTGGACGCCTCGTTCAAGCAAAGTTTTGCCGCCATTCTCTCCGCACTGACTGCTGCGGGGACGGCGGTGATCATGGTCAGCCACGATATAGCTTTCTGCGCCCGGTATGCCCACCGCTGCGCCCTGTTCTTTGATGGGACTATCGTTGCCCAGGGTACGCCGCGGGCATTCTTTTCCGGCAACAGCTTCTACACCACCTCGGCTAACCGTATGGCCCGCGGCTTCTGTGCTCAAGCGGTCACACCGGAGGATGTCATTGCTGTTATCGGTGGGGAAGTCCCGCCCGCGCCGGAGCTGGGCGCCGCGTATGAGCCCTTGCCGCCGGTGGCGGAGGAGTCCGCGGCCTGGAAGCCAAAACCGCTTCCCTGGTGGCGCAAAACTATTGCCGCTCTCTGCAGTGCCGGAGCGTTGGCCATTTTTTGGATCGCAGCCAAACACACCGATCTTACCGCCCTGGTGGGCGGCGGCGCACTGTCCCAGGAGGGCTGGCAGGCCCTTGGCCTTTACGGCGTGTTTATCGCACTGCTGTTTGGCTGTATCGCCGCTGTGGGCCGCCGTTCCAAGCCCCTGACGCTCATTCAGACACCCTTGCAGCAGCGCAGGCTGTCCAAACGGACACGCCTTGCGGCGGCGCTTATACTGCTCTGTATTCCTGTCACGCTGTATGCGGGCTTTTTCTACCTGGGCAACACCGCCTACTACCCCATTGCCTTTGCGGTGCTGCTGGAATGTATGGTGCCATTTTTCCTGGTGTTTGAGGGACGGAAGCCCCAAGCCCGTGAACTGGTGCTGGTGGCCTCACTCTGCGCCTTGGGCGTGGCGGGCCGTGCGGCGTTCTTCATGCTGCCTCAATTCAAGCCTGTGCTGGCGCTGACCATTATCTCCGGCGTGGCGTTGGGCGGAGAAACGGGCTTCCTGGTGGGAGCAGTGACCATGTTGGCCAGCAATGTCCTGTTTTCTCAGGGCCCCTGGACACCCTTTCAGATGTTCGCCATGGGCATCATCGGGTTTCTGGCGGGTGTGCTGTTCCGCAGAGGATGGCTGCGCCGCAGCCGCACGGCCCTGTGCATATTTGGCGCGCTGTCCGCGGTGGTCATTTACGGCGGCTTGATGAACCCCGTGTCTGCGCTGCTCTATGCCCGCACGCTGGAATGGAAGGTCATCGCCGCCTACTATGTCACCGGGTTTCCTGTGGATTGCGTTCATGCCGCGGCCACAGTGTTTTTCCTCTGGCTGCTGGCGGAGCCCATGCTGGAAAAGCTGGATCGCATCAAGATCAAGTACGGCTTAGTGGAATAGACGATACGCCCACCCCGGCGGGGTGGGCGTATTTTGCGGTGCAACTTAAAGTTTCCCTGCTTTTTGCCGCTGCAACCGAAAGGTGATGGACATTCCGCTTGCCGTTCTGTATAATAGGAGCAACGACACAGAAGGGAGAGACGCCTATGGCTTCTATCCGCTGCAAAGCCTGCGGCAAGATCTATGATTCCAGAGAGGGCTTCTGCCCCAAGTGCGGCGCTTATAATCGCCCGCCCCGGCGGGAGTGGGTGGATGCCGACGGCGAGATCCACTTTGCGCAGCAGGAGAAGGTCTGCTATGAGCAGAAGGAGTGCCACGAGGAAAAGGTATGCTATGAGGAGAAGGTTCGCCGGCCCAGACGACCTGTCCAGCGGCGTGTTCCCAAGAAGAACACTGCCTCCGGCGCCATAGGGGCCGTGATCGCCGTGTCTATCCTCATCGTGCTCATCAACACGCTGCGGGGTTGTGTGGCGGATAATTTCGGCAGTTTCTTCGGCGGTAAAGAAGAGCTGACACCCGATTATCCCAATTACGACTGGAGCAGCGAGGCGCCTGCTCAAGAGATCGAATCCACAGTGCGGGAGTATGCGGAGCTGGGCGCGACCTTCTATCTGGAGGATTCCGCCTTTGTCGTAGCACACCTCGATACGGACTGGGAAGGTGACATTCTTACGGCTTACGTCGTAGAGGGAGATGGGTATCAGACGTTCCCCTATTTGATGCAGGTGGGTGACGATGGTTTGGAGAATTGGTACTATGCTGCTGATGTCAGTGCTTCCGCCGGCGATGAAAATGTGTTCGTATGCACCTATGACCTGTCGGTGCTGGAGGATCTCACAGCGGATATCTGTCTGATATTCTCCGGATTCGATAAAGAGGTCGCTGTTCCCGTTGACCTTGCGCAATGGTGATATAAAAAGTCTCCCCCGGCGCCGCCGGGGGAGACTTTTTACTTTGCAGACAGGCCCCCGGCGAGGCCGGGGGCCTGTATCTCAGAACTTATCCTTATTGAATATCCGCAGGATCTCGTCGAAGGACTTGTCCATCTCGTCCTGCCCCTGTTCACCCTTTACCTCGTCCAGAGGCTGAGGTGCGCCGTTGGTTTCCGCCTGTACAGGCTGAGTCACGGCAGCGGCGTTGGCCGCCTGCTGCGCCTCATCAAAGCCGGTGGCGATGACCGTCACGCGGATCTCGTCGTCCAGCGTTTCGTCAAAGGTAGCGCCGAAGATGGTCAGCGCGTCGGGATGCACCGCCTGCTGCACCAGTGTAGCAGCCTGTTCGACCTCTTCCAGGCCGATGTCCATGGAGCCAGTCACGTTGATCAGCACGCCGCGGGCGCCGTTGATAGACGTCTCCAGCAGGGGGGAGGAGATGGCCATCTTGGCGGCCTCCTCGGCCTTGCCCTTGCCAGCGGCACGGCCTACGCCCATGTGGGCCAGACCGGCATCCTTCATAATGGCGGTTACGTCCGCAAAGTCCAGGTTGATGAACCCGGTGTCACGGATCAGGTCAGAAATGGACTGCACCGCCTGGCGCAGTACGTCGTCCGCGATCTCAAATGCGTTGGCAAAGGTGATTTTCTGATCGGTGGCGTACTTCAGCCGCTCGTTGGGGATGATGACCAGGGAGTCCACCTTGCTCCGCAGCTCCTCAATGCCCTGCTCCGCTTGCGTCATGCGGCGGCGGCCCTCAAAGCCGAAAGGCTTGGT
>CAVGEC010000023.1:0-23027 GCA_963628195.1 Bacteroidaceae bacterium | reverse complement strand
GATGAAGCAAGACGCATAGTATCCTTTTGGTAACTACAGCACAATATTGTGCTTACTTTACGAATGGGATCTACGGCGTTATTATAATGCCAACGAAAGAAAAAAGCAACCTTTCGGCATCAAACACCATTTGGAGGTATTTATCATGAACAAAGTCGTAGAATTTCTGAACGCCAACCCTGTGCAGTATCTGGCCACCGTGGGCCGTGACGGCAAGGCCAAGTGCCGCCCCTTCATGTTCGCTGGCGAACTGGACGGCAAGCTGTGGTTCTGCACCAACAGCACCAAGGAGGTCTATAAGGATATGCAGCAGAACCCGGAGATCGAGATTTCTGTTTCCAGCCCGGAATACGCATGGATCCGTCTGCACGGCAAGGCTATGTTCGAGAACAGCATGGCGGCCAAGGAGATGTGTATCCGGAATCCCATCGTGAAGAGTCAGTACGGCGATGCCGCCAACCCCATCTTCGAGGTGTTCTATCTGGAGAATGCCCACGGCGTTATTGCCGATTTCTCCGGCAATCCTCCCTACCAGTTCTGATCGACACGGCGATACGCGTGTGATAGAATAATGCCGGGGTGATACAGAATGAACCAGAGTGAAAAGCGGTTGTTTCTTATTCGGTCGCTGCTGAAGGAGAGTGCGGAATATCAGGACATGGGCGTGCCGGCAGAGGCGGAGAGTCAGCGCCGGCTTCTGCGGGGTTTGATGAACATCCGTGCGCCGCGGCGCAGCGGGGCGGAGTTCCTGCGGGTGCAGGACGACTACCTGCGGGCGGAGACCGCCGCAAAGGGCATTACCGACGTCGCAGACCTAACGCCCGTCCAGCCGGGACTGTACCTCTGGCAGGGAGACATTACCACGCTGAAATGCGACGCCATCGTCAATGCGGCCAACAGCGGCATGACCGGCTGCTATATTCCCAACCATCGCTGCATTGATAACGCCATCCACACCTATGCGGGTGTGGAGCTGCGGCTGGCCTGCGAGGAGCTGATGGAGCAGCAGGGGTATCCGGAACCCGCCGGGCGAGCCAAGATCACCCCGGCATTTAATCTGCCCTGCCGGTATGTGCTGCACACCGTCGGGCCCATCATAGAGGGCCCTGTGACAAAGCGGGACAGGGAGCTGCTGGCCGCCTGTTACCGCTCCTGCCTGGAATTGGCCGCAGAGAACGGCTTGGAAAGCGTGGCGTTCTGCTGCATCTCCACGGGAGTGTTCCATTTTCCCAACGAACTGGCGGCGGAGATCGCCGTGGGGACGGTCAAAGATTTTCTGAAAAAGCAAACCAGTGTCAAGAAGGTGATCTTTAATGTTTTCAAGGATATGGACAAAACCATCTATGAAAAGCTGCTCTGAGCAGATGGAACGGCTGAAAACGGCATTGCAGGGCTGTGATGCCGTGGTGATCGGCGCCGGTTCCGGGTTGTCCGCGGCGGCGGGGTTTACCTACACCGGTGAGCGCTTCGAGGAACACTTTTCCGACTTTGCCCGGAAGTACGGTATTCGGGATATGTACAGCGGCGGATTCTATCCGTTTCCCACACAGGAAGAGTTCTGGGCGTATTGGAGCCGGTATATTTTCATCAACCGCTACCAGGACGCGCCCAAGCCGGTCTATGATGACCTTTTGAGACTGGTGCAGGACAAGGACTATTTCGTGATCACGACCAATGTGGATCACTGCTTTCAGAAAGCGGGCTTTGATAAAAAGCGGCTGTTCTACACGCAGGGCGATTACGGCCTGCTCCAGTGCAGCGAACCGTGCTGTCAGGAGACCTTTGAGAACGAAGCCATCATCCGGGAAATGGTCGAGCGGCAGGAGAACATGAGAATACCATCTGAACTTATTCCTGCCTGTCCCCACTGCGGCAAGCCGATGACCATGAACCTGCGGTCAGACAACAGGTTTGTCGAGGACGAGGGCTGGCACAGAGCTGCGGAGCGGTATGAGAATTTCCTTCGAACCCGTGCAGGCGGAAAAATCCTTTTTCTTGAATTGGGCGTCGGCTACAACACCCCGGTCATTATCAAGTATCCCTTCTGGCAGATGACGGCAAAAAATTCTGACGCCGTATACGCCTGCGTCAACCAGGGACAGGCGGTTTGCCCGCAGGAGATCGAAAGACAGTCGATCTGCCTGGACGCGGACATCGGAAGCGTCCTGCGGCGGCTTTGAGCGGCGCAGGGAGCGCGCTGCTCTGTTTTGTGTCGGGGCAGGGCCGCCCGCCGGCGTTGAAACAGGAACCGGACTTTTGGGCCCGGTTCCTGTTTTTTAGTGGAGCTGCGGACATCCCTCTTTTTTAGGCGCGGCAGTTATGATATGATATACCGCATGAGAGGTGATCCCTATGAGAAAGGCGCTGGATTCCAACTGTATCAAGCTTATCGCCATCGCGGCTATGACCATCGACCATGTGGCCTGGTGGCTGTTTCCGGGCTATCCCCGTGCGGCGCTGCCCCTGCTCATGCACATCGTCGGGCGGCTGACCTGCCCCATCATGTGCTACTTCGTGGCGGAAGGCTTTCACTATACCCGCGATATCCGCAGGTACACGGCGCGTATGTTCCTGTTCGCGCTGGTCTCCCACTTTGCCTATGTGTTCGCCTCGGCGGATTTTGCGGGCTGGCGCTCGTTCATACCCTTTTCCTCCGGCAGCGTACTGAACCAGACCAGCGTCATGTGGTCTTTGGCATGGGGGCTGGTGATGCTGCGGGTGGTGAACAGCAGGAAGCTCGGCCATGCCGCGCAGGTGGTGCTGATCCTGCTGATCTGCCTGATCAGCTTCCCGGCGGACTGGAGCTGTATCGCCGCGCTGTGCATTATGGCCTTCGGCACCAACCGGGGCGATCTGAAAAAGCAGGCGCTGTGGATGGTGTTCTATGTGGCCCTTTACGCGGCGGTGTACGCTCTGGCGCTGGACTGGGTATACGGCCTGGTGCAGCTGGCTGTGGTGCTGGCGGTCCCTGTATTGGCGCTGTATAACGGGCAGCGCGGGCCGTCTCCGCGGGTGAACACTGTGATGAAGTGGCTGTTCTACCTCTACTATCCCGTCCACCTGGCCGTGATCGGCTGGCTGCAGCTGGCGGGATAAGAGCCCTGTCACACATTTTCTCCGGCAGCGTCATAGAGACAGAAGGTGGTGAGCCGGCATGGACGAACCGCAGCGCTGCAGGCAGATGCTGCAAAGCGCACGGGAGGACGGCATTGAAGTCAACGGCGTTTGGGTGCAGGGTACGCCAAGCCAGCTTATAGCGATGCTGGATGACGAATATGTCCGCTCCATCGTCAACTACGATGCACGGATAGACCTTTATGGCTGAAAATAAACAGAAAAGCACGGCGCCCAGCGGGCGCCGTGCTTTTTCACGTTTATTGCCTGTTTTTCGGCTGGAAGCCGCCGCTGGGCGGTGTGGGCGCGTTATCCGGATCGAAGTCCCCGCCGGGCATCTGCCCAGGCTGGCCGCCCATGCCGCCCATGCCGGTCTGCACGCTGCCGGTCTGTGCCGCGGCGGTGGAAAGCGTGCTGCCGCCGCTGGTCAGATCATAGCTGCTCTCCGCTGTCAGATCGGCGGAGGAGAAGAACACAAACCCGGCATTGCACAGCGCCTCGCCGCTGTATACGGCGGTGCTGCCGCTGCTGATGGCGAACGCGCTGCCCTTGGAGAGGGAGCCGCCGCTGTTTCCGCCGAAGCCGCCCATGCCGCCGAAGCTGAAGGTCACACAGGGCTGCTCCGCGCTGAGCTTCATACCCATGCCGCTGCTGCCGCCTGCCGCCAGCACGGTGCCGCCGGTGATGGTGATGGCGCCGTCGGCATCCAAAGGCTGGTTGTCGGCGCTGTTGGCCGACCAAACGATAACGGTGCCGCCGCTGATGGTCAGGCTGCCGTTGGAGTCGAACCCGTCGCCGCCGCTGGTATAGGCCGCGATGGTGCCGCCGCTGATGTTCATGGAGAAGCTGTAGCCGCTCAGGTCGCCGTTGGCGGCGTTAAGGCAGTCGTCGGTGGCGTTGATGGTGATATCGCCGGAGCAGATATTCAGCGTGGCGCCCTCGATGCCCTCATAACAGCTGTTGATGGTGATGGTGGGCCCCGCGGTGCCCTCCGCGCCGATGTTCAGGGCCAGGTCGCTGTGCAGGGCGTCGTCCCCGGCGTCAATGGTCAGGGTGCCGCTCTCTACGGTCAGTGCCTGCTCGGCGTTCACCGCATCGTTGACGGGGGCAGAGATGGTCAGCGTCAGTTCCCGGATGGTCAGTGAGGCCTCGCCCTCCTCGGCGGTGGAGGCACCGGACTTGATGCCGTTCTTGCCGTTGGCGTTGACGGTCAGACTGCCGGTGCCGCACAGCACCACCTGGGCCCCGTCCTTGCACTTGATGACCGCGTTTTCGGCCTCGGTGTTGTCGGGATAGTTCTCGTCATTGTTCTGCGCACTGTCGGTCAGCACGTTGACGCTGCCGTCGGCGGCGCAGATGGTCACCTCTGTGGACTTATTGCAGGAGATGGGCGCAGTGTCGGCGCTGGTCAGATCCAGACCGTTCAGCACCAGCGTTACGCCGGTGGTGCCCTTTTTTACGGTAACGGAGCCGTCGCCGCACGTCCCGGTGAGAATGTAGGTGCCCGCCCCGTCGATAGACACTGCCGTGCCGTCGATCTCATAGCCGGTATAGTCGCCGTCCTGGGCGGCGACAGCGCTGTCGCTGAATGTCAGTGTGGTGGCTCCCTCTAAGGATACGTTGGCGGCCGCCGTCTGTACCGCGGTGTTTGTATCGGTACCGGTGTCCGCCGTGGTCTGGCCTGTGGTGCCGCCGCAGGCCGTCAGGCTCAGGGCCAGTGCCGCAGCGCACAGCAGGGAAATGAATTTCTTTTTCATGTGAAATGACCTCCTTGTCATGTATATATTCGGTGCAGCGCGGCGGGATGAGACACCGCCGTTTTCACTGTGGCCTCATCATAGCCGCCCCGCCTAAAAACAACCTAAAGAGAAAAACTTTTTTTGCTTTAGGTTCCTTTTAGGCACTTGCCGTATGATGGGACCATCAAAGCAAAGCAGGCAAGGAGGCGACGATCCATGGCAGGGAAGATACAATGCTGCTTTGAGCGCTGTGAAAAGAAGTACCGCTTGACGCCGGCGCAGCAGCAGATCATATTGGAGGGCATGCGCGCGCACATGAGGGCGGATGACCACCCGGCATATACCATATGCAATATCTATTACGACACCGACGACTGGCGGCTCATCCGCACGTCACTGGAAAAACCGGTGTACAAGGAGAAGCTGCGTGTCCGCAGCTACGGCACCCCGGCGGATGACAGCAAGGTGTTCGTGGAACTGAAGAAAAAGTATGACGGCGTGGTCTATAAACGCCGCATCACCGCCAGGGCGGATCAGGCGAAGCCGTTTCTCGACGGCGGGAACAGCGCCGATCATGGCCAGATCGGGCGTGAGATACAGTGGTTCCAATCCTTTTACGGAGCGAAGCCCAGGGTGTTCATCGCCTATGACCGTTTGGCCTTTGCAGGAAAGGATGATCCGGCGCTGCGTATTACCTTTGATACCAATCTTCGCTGGCGGGACACGGATCTGGATCTGCGCTGCGGCGACTACGGCACGCCCATAGACGATCCGGATATGGTGCTTATGGAGATCAAGCTCCCAGGTGTGTGCCCCCTGTGGCTCAGCCAGCTGCTTTCGGAGGCCAGAGCCTATCCTGCGTCGTACTCCAAATACGGCGCCTGCTACAAGAATCATATTCTGCCGGAAGAGCAGAGAGTATATAAGGAGGGACTTTACTGTGCTTAACTCTATTATGGGAACAGAGCTTACGCTGTCTGTGTTTCTTATCTGTACGCTTACCTCGCTGGTGCTGGGTGCAGGCTTGGCGCTGGTGGCCCGGTTCCGTGCCCGCTCCACCCAGAGCTTCGCGGTGACGCTGGCCATATTGCCCATGGTGGTGCAGGTGGTCATCATGCTGGTCAACGGCAACATCGGGGCCGGCGTGGCGGTGGCCGGGGCCTTCAGCCTGGTGCGCTTCCGCTCCGCTCCGGGTACGGCCCGCGAGATCGGCGTGCTGTTTCTGGCCATGGCCATCGGCTTGGCCACCGGTATGGGCTATGTGGTGCTGGCGGCGCTGACCTTTGCCATCGCCTCTGCCGCGCTGCTGGCGCTGACCGCCGCCGGCTTCGGCAAGCCCTCCGCCCAGGAGCGGGTGCTGAAGATCACCATCCCGGAGGACCTGGATTATGAGGGCCTGTTCGATGATCTGCTGGAGGAGTATACGACCTCCCATAGTCTGGTAAAGGTCAAGACCAGCAATATGGGCACGCTGTACGAGCTGGAGTACCGCATCACACTGCGGTCGGACACGGTGCCCAAGGCATTTCTGGATGCGCTGCGCTGCCGCAACGGCAATCTGAATATCACCTGCGGGCGTGAGACGGTAAAAGAGACGCTGTGACTTGATTTTCCCTGAGGTTTTCTCTATACTGAATTATTATCGTTCCCCGCGGGGGGAGCGAAGGGTGAGGTGATGACCATGCGGCTGCTGATCGCGGAGGATGAGCTGGATCTGGCCGAGGCATTGGCGGTGTTTTTCGAGAAAAACCACTTCTCGACGGACGTGGTGCACAATGGTGCGGATGCTTATGAATACGGCGTTTCCGGGGAATATGACGGGATCATTCTGGACGTGATGATGCCGAAAATGAACGGCATACAGGTACTCCAGCGCCTGCGCGCCGAGGGGATCAAAACGCCGATTATGATGCTCACTGCCAAGGGGCAGAAGGAGGATCGCATCACAGGCTTCGATGCCGGGGCCGATGATTATCTGCCCAAGCCATTTGATCCGGATGAGCTTATCACCCGTGTGCGGGCCATGCTGCGCCGCAGTCAGAGCTACCAGCCGTCCCTGCTGTCCTACGGCGACTTGACGCTGGATCCCGGCTCCGGTCTGCTGACATGCGGCGGCCGGTCGCTGCGGCTGGGCGGACGGGAGTTCCAGATCATGGAGTTATTCATGCGTTCGCCCCGGCAGGTGTTCTCCGCCGAGCGGATCATGGAGCGGATCTGGGGCTGGGACAACGAGGCCGAGATCAATGTGGTGTGGGTGAACATCTCCAACCTGCGGAAAAAACTGAAGTCCATCGGCTCCCGTGTGTCCCTGCGGGCCAACCGGGGGTTGGGCTATGCGCTGGAGGAGGAGACATGATCAACAAACTGCGCAGCCGGTTCATACGCATCGCCACACTGTCCGTGGCGGCGGTGATGCTGCTGCTGACGTGTATCCTCAATGTGGCCAACTACGTCTCCACCGATAGTGATCTGCGCAGCACGCTGCAGATGATCTGCGACAACAAGGGCACCATCCCCGTGCCCCAGAAGCCGGAGGACCTGCCGGAGAGCCAGCAGCCGCCGGAGCAGCCGAATGCCGGACAGGAAGGGGATATCCCGGCACAGGGCGAAAAACCGCGGGGCGGGCGAGGCGATCCGTTCACGGCGGAGACACCGTACTCTACCCGCTATTTTGTGCTGTATTTTCAGGATGACGGCGCGTTGGTAAAGGCCGATCTGCAGAATATCGCCTCCGTGACCGAGGAGGACACGGCGGAGTATCTGGCTGCCGCTGTCAGCCATGGTGAGGGATATGGGTATTACGGCGGATTCCGCTATCTGGTATACAGCATGGGCGACGGGCGGAATATGGCCATATTCCTGGAGTGCTACCAGGCCCGGAGAGCCGTGCGGACGGTGCTGATCTGGTCCCTGGCGGCGGATGCGGGCTGTACGCTGCTGGTGCTGGTGCTGGTGGTGCTGCTGAGTCGCCGGGCTATCGATCCGGTAGTCCGCAGCGCGGAGCAGCAGAAGCAGTTTATCACCGATGCCAGCCACGAGTTGAAGACGCCTATTACTGTCATTGCCACCAGCCTGAAAGTGCTGGAAATGGAGGTGGGGCCGCAGAAGTGGATCGACAAGGCCCGCGCCCAGACAGAGAAGCTGAAGGAACTGGTGAACTCGCTGGTAACGCTGAGCCGCATGGACGAGGAACAGTCGCCGCTGGCGATGGCGCCGTTCCCGGTCAGCGATGCGGTAGCGGAAACGGCGGAGTCTTTCCGGGATTTTGCCGGGGAGGGCGGCCATCAGCTGCGGCTGGACGTGACGCCGGGGCTGACCTGCATCGGCGATCAGTACGCTGTGCGGCAGATGGTGTCCATTTTGCTGGACAACGCGGTGAAGTATGCCGCGCCGGGATCGGACATTTCCGTAACGCTGGAAAAGGCGCGGCGCGGTGTGACGCTGCGTGTATCCAATGAGTGCGAAAACGCCGGGGACATCGATACGGACAGGCTGTTTGACCGGTTTTATCGGGCGGATCCCTCCCGGACGGCGGGGGGCTTCGGTATCGGGTTGTCCATCGCCCGGAGCATCGCCGAGGGGCACCGCGGAAGCATATCCGCACGGGTGGAGGGAAGCACCATCACATTCACGGCGGAGCTGAAGTGAACAAAGCGCCCGCCGCTTTCCGGCGGACGCCTGCAAAAAAGAGACGGCACAGTCCAATGTCATTAAATTAAGAACCAGGCCATTTGGCCTGGTTCATAATTTTAATATTTTTTCTATGTTTTGCAACTTGCTTTCTACAATATTTCCGCATTTTATCAACATAATTTTGACAAAAATGTTTAACTTAACGACATTGCGGTACAGCCGTCTCTTTTTGCCCGTTCAATTCTGAAAGCGGACCTGCCAGTCTGTCTCCATGGGATAGAGAGCCAGAGCAGCGCCGTCCAGATCCGTGTGGTGCATATTCACAGCGGATATGTGCCCGGAGGTGTAGGTGGTGTAGTAGTAGATGCCGGTGTCGGCACTGCAGCAGCTGGTGTACAGAGTCATCTCGCAGGCGCCGTCCTCCAGCACGCAGCAGCCCCGCTGCTGCTCCACCGCGCCCAGGATGTGGAAGAACTGGCTGACGCTGGCGGCTTCGTCGGAAGCGGATCGGCTGTTCAGCCGGGTAAAGGCGGCGCGGATGAAACGGGAACGGGAGGACAGGTCGCCGGGCAGGCCCAGACCGCCCATGCCGCGGCTGTAGGCTTCCAGCGGCAGGGCGGGGGAGAAACGGTTCTCCGGCGGCCGGGCCGACAGCTGGGCATAGTCGTTCAGACCGAACAGCTGCACCGGGAAAGGAGGCTCGTTGGTCAGCACGCCGGCGGGATCATCGTAGATGTGCAGCCCTTGGGCTGTCTGTTCGATGACCAGGCACTGACGGCGGTCCGCCAGCAGCCAGTGAAGCTTGGCGGGCGGCAGGCCGGGGGCGAAGCCCTCGTCGGTGATGTTCACGCCGGCCAGCAGGGCGCGGGCCTCCGCTGCGGTGGCGCAGCGGCCCAGCAGCCACGGGATCAGTTCAAACTGGGTGACATTGGCCTTATCCGCCGCGGCCGGGAAATAGACGGCGCTGCGGACGAAGTTTAACCCGGCCATGCACAGGCCTTTCTCGTTCATGGCATCGTAGTACAGGGGATAGCCCTGCTGCACAGAGGACATGCCGATGAGGGCGTAATGTTCCTCCAGCGTGGGCAGGTGGCGCATGGGCAGTGAAAAATGCCGGGGAGTGACGGTGATCTGCTCGCCGAAGCCGTGCTCATAGTCCAGGTTGCGGCCAAAGTAAAAGCCGTCGGTCTGGTAAGCGGCCGCTGTACACATTGTGGGGGCCCTCCGATCTTTATGATTTTGCGGGATACTGGCGCTTGAGGAAGGAGAGGAAGTGCCGGGCGGCGCTGTTGGCGGGGGGCGGGGACTTTACGGCCACGCCCAGGCTGCGGGAGAGAGGCTCCTTCAGAGGGAGAACGCGCACCTGCCCCTCATAGCCCGCCAGGGAGAAGGCGGACAGCACGGATACGCCCAGTCCGGCGGCCACCATGGAGAGGATGGCGGCGTCATCGGACGCCGTGACCTCCAGACGGGGGGCCTCCGGCGGCAGGAGCCGGGCCACATACTGCTCCGGGCAGGAGAGAAACGTCTCCTGCAGCAGACGCTCCAGGGGGATGGTGTCCTCTTCCCAGGGAAAGTCCAGCGGCACCACGGCCACCAGCGGCGCGTCGGTCAGCGGCGTCCAGTAGAAGCCCTTGCCGCAGGCCTGCTCCACCAGGGCAAGCTGTACGCGGTCCTCCTCCAGCGCCGCGGCCAGCTCATAGCCGCTCACCAGCACGTCGATCTTGATCTCCGGGTGCAGTTTGCGGAATTTCTGCAGCAGCGCCGGCAGGTGGGCGCGGGCAATGCTGGCAAAGCAGCCGATGCGCAGGGTGCGGCTGTGCTGCTGGCCCTGTGCTGCGGCCTCCTGGCGCAGAGCGTCGCTGGCCTTGAGATAGTTCTGAATATAGGGGAGGAGGTGCTCGCCCTCCTCGGACAGGCGGACGCCCTGGCTGCTGCGCACCAGCAGCGTGCAGCCCAGCTCGGCCTCCAGCTTGTTCACAAGGTGCGTCATGGCGGACTGGGTATATCCCAGCTGCGCCGTGGCTTTTCCAAAGCTGCCCAGCTGAACTGCCGTCAGCAGTGCCCGCAGCTTTTTGTCATCCATAGGGACCTCGCTTTCTGCACAAATTGCACAAAATATAAATGATGATTCTAAAATATATCACAATGCGCAGGGGCTTTCAATCGAGGGCTTGTAAACTTTCCGCCAACAATATGGAAAAATCTGCCAAGAAAATTGTGCGGCATTAAATTAATTCATGTGGCGTTCGATAATCGTCATTTCCGTAATCATGAAAAAAATGATACCCTATATGCAGAGACCGCAACACGCTGCAAAGTGAGGCTGCAGCGGCGCTTCGCACAGGGCGGGGCGGGAACAAGAGAGAAATGGAGAACTGACATGAATGGACAGAAGAGAGGGAAGACCGTGACCGACATCATCGTGGTGGGGTTTGCGCTGTTTTCCATGTTTTTCGGCGCGGGGAACGTGATATTTCCGCCGTTTTTGGGCATGGAGGCCGGCAGCCAGTGGCTGACAGGCTTCTCCGCCTATTTCATTGCCGATATCGGACTGGCGCTGATGGGCATGTTCGCGCTGCTCCGCGTGGGCAGCAGTGAGAATGTGCTGCAGCGGGCCGGCAAGGTGCCCGCCGAGATCCTTATGTGCGCCATCATTTTATGCATCGGCCCCATGGTGGCCATCCCCCGTACCAGCGCCTCCACCTATGAAATGGCTATTACGCCCAACATCTCCGGCGTGTCGCCGGTGGTGTTCTCCGTGGTGTTTTTCGCGGTGATCCTGGCGCTTTGCATCAAGGAGTCCGCCGTGGTGGATATCGTGGGTAAGGTGCTGACACCGCTGCTGCTGGTGGGCCTGTTTGCCATTATTATCAAAGGAATAATCACGCCGTTGGGCGAGATCGCACCCCTGGCCCAGATCGATAACGTGATGGTCACAGGCATCAAGGCGGGCTATCAGACCATGGACGCCCTGGCGGCGCTGCCCTTCGGCATCATCGTGCTGCAGAGCGTTGCCGGCAAGGGTTATGACCGCGGCAGGGGCCAGCTTCGTGTGGTGGGCGGCGCTGCGGTGCTGGCAGGTGTGCTGCTGCTGGCAGTGTATATGGGCCTGGCGTATCTGGGTGCCACCGTATCCGCCCAGTACACGGCGTCTATCGGACGCGCCGCGTTGATCATGGCCATTGTGGAGGCGCTGATGGGCAAGGCCGGCATGGTGCTGTTCGGCATCGTGGTGGGTTTGGCCTGCGTGACCACCGCCATTGCGCTGACCAGTTCCGCCGCGGCGTATTTTGCCGAGCTGTGCCGGGGCAGGATCAGCTACAAGGTGTTTGTGGCGGCCATCTGCGTGTTCAGCGCCGTGGTGTCCAACCTGGGACTGGATCGTATCGTGGCTGTGGCCGCGCCGGTGCTGGACGTAGTATATCCCCCCGCGCTGGTGCTTATTATCATCTCTCTGGTCATCCCCAAAGTGCATGATTTTGTCAGCCGGGGCGCCGTGATCGGTGCACTGCTGACCAGCGTGCTGTGCACGCTGCACACCTACGGCGTGGCTATTCCGCTGGTGGAGGCACTGCCGCTGTATGATCTGGGGCTCAGCTGGATACTGCCCGCTGCGGTGTTCGGCCTGGCGGCCCAGATGCTGACGCTGCTGCCCGGTGTCCGCCGTGCGGACGAGCCGGCTCGCCGTGCCAGCGAAAAACGCTGAATCGCTTTCTCCCTGGGGCGGGGCCGCCCCTTGTCCGGTGACGGCCCCGCCTCCTCTCCTATATACGAGATAAAAGCCGCGGCACAGCTGCGGCTTTTGATCCGCGGCGCCGGGATTGACAGAGGCGGGCGCGGGCGTGTATAATGCAGTCAGCTGCTGACGTCGAAAGTGCGCTTGAGACGGAAGATGCGTTCCATATAATATGCGCCCGCGGTGCGGGCGCTGTGGTCGTGTCGCAGTGGCGGCACGGCTTTTTTGCTGTGAAGAGAGTTTGAACGGGAGGTGTTTCCATGGAGACACGGGTAGCCCTGATCGGTATCATCGTGGAGAACGAGGCATCGGTGGCGGCACTGAACGAGCTGCTGCACCAGTATGGACAGTATATCATCGGGCGGATGGGCGTGCCCTATCGGGCGCGGGGTGTGAACATCATTTCTGTGGTGCTGGACGCGCCGCAGGATGCCATATCGGCCCTCAGCGGCAAGATAGGACGACTGGAGGGCGTCAGTGCCAAGACGCAGTATTCCAACGTGATCACAAAGAAGAAATAAGAACCGACACATTCTCCCCCGTGTGCTGTGCAGGGGGAGCGGAGTCGGGACACACAGAAAAGGAGCGACATCGTATGAAAAAAATCATTTCCCTAATGCTGGCTGCGGCGCTGACGCTGACGCTGGCGGCCTGCGGCCGGAAGGCTCAGGAGCCGACGCCGGACAGTACGCAGGAGGAAGCCGTCACCATTCGCCTTGGCGGGCTGAAGGGCCCCACGTCCATGGGGATGGTGAAGCTGCTGGAGGACGCAGACGGCGGGCTGACCGCCAACGGATACGAGTTTACCATGGCGGCCTCGGCCAATGAACTGACGCCGCAGCTGGTGCAGGACGAACTGGATGTGCTGGCGGTGCCTGCCAATGTGGCCGCCATACTGTATAACCAGACGGAGGGCGGCGTGGTGCTGCTGGCCGCCGGCACGCTGGGCGTGCTGTACATCGTGGAAAAGGGCGGCGAGACTGTGACGGACATCACGTCCCTGAACGGCAAGACCATCTACGCCACCGGCAAGGGCGCTACGCCGGAGTATGCACTGGCGTATCTGTTGGCCCAGCACGGGCTGACTCTGGGCGAGGATGTGCAGGTGGAGTGGAAAAGTGAACCCACAGAGATCGTGGTGCTGATGGCGGAGCAGGACAGCGCCGTGGCCATGCTGCCCCAGCCCTTTGTCACCGTGGCCCAGGGCCAGATAGAGAGTCTGCGCGTGGCGCTGGATCTCACTGCCCAGTGGGACGAGCTGGACAACGGCAGCCGCCTTATCACCTCCGTCCTGGTGGCGCGGAAGGCCTTTGCCGACGAACACCCGGCGGCGCTGGCCAAATTCCTGGAGGAATATGCCACCAGCACGGATTACGCCAACGCGAACCCGGCAGAGGCTGCGGTGCTGGTGGAGAAGTACGGAATCGTCAAGGCCGCCGTGGCGGAGAAGGCGCTGCCCTACTGCAACCTGGTATGCATCACCGGTGTGGATATGAAGGTCGCCGTCAGCGGTTATCTGCAGACGCTGTATGACTTGAAGCCGGAGGCCGTGGGCGGAACTATGCCTGACGACGGCTTCTATTGGATGGGCGCATGAATGTGAAAACGTGGCAGCGCATCGGCGCGGCGGTGCTGGCTCTGCTGGTGTGGCAGACGGCGTCCTGGGCGGTAGGCTCCGCGCTGCTGCTGCCGTCGCCGGTGCGGGTGCTGGAACGACTGGTTGTCCTGGCGGGCACGGCGGTGTTCTGGCGGTCGGCAGCGTTCAGCTTTGTCCGCATCGCCGGAGGTTTTGCTTTGGCGCTGGTGCTGGGCACGGCGCTGGCCCTGGCCGCCGGGCGCTGGCCGGTGGTGGACGTGCTGCTGCGGCCCTATGTGCTGGCGGTGAAATCTGTGCCGGTGGCGTCGTTCATTATCCTGGCGCTGATCTGGATGGACTCGGCGGCACTGCCGATGTTCATTTCCTTCTTGATGGTGTTCCCTCTGCTATATACCAATGTGCTGGCGGGGCTGCGCAGTGCGGACGGGCAGCTGCTGGAGATGGCACGGTCATTCCGGGTGCCCTGGCGGCGGCAGCTGCGGGGGATATTCCTGCCGGCGATAGAGCCGTTCCTGCTGGCGGGCTGCGCCACGGCGCTGGGCATGAGCTGGAAGGCCGGCGTGGCGGCGGAGGTCATCGGTGTGGTGGCCGGTTCGCTGGGTGAGCGGCTGTATGATGCCAAGATCTACCTCCAGACAGCCGATCTGCTGGCCTGGACGGTGGTCATCGTGGCGCTGAGCGCTCTGTTTGAGCGGGCGGTGCTGGCTCTGCTGCGGCGGGGCCTCCGGCAGCTGAAGGGAGGGCGGCGCCTGTGAGGATCGAGCATCTGTATAAGAGATTCGGCGGCAAAGCGGTGCTGGAGGACATAACGCTGACTGTCCCGGACGGGGCGGCGGTGTGCCTCATGGCACCCTCCGGACGGGGCAAAACCACGCTGCTGCGGTGTATCACCGGGCTGGAAAAGCCGGACGGTGGGTTCATTGCCGATGTGCCGGAGCGGGTAGGGTATGTGTTCCAGGAGGATCGCCTGTGCGGCGCGTTGGATCCGGTGGAGAATGTGCGTCTTGTGACCGGACGGGCCATGAGCGTCCGGGATATCGAAGCGCATTTGACAGAACTGGGGTTGGGCGGGTGCCTGCATCAGCCCGCGGCAGAACTGTCCGGCGGACAGCGCCGGCGGGTGGCTATCGGCCGTGCGGTATGCTATGGCGGCGGACTGCTGCTGTTGGACGAGCCGTTCAAGGGTCTGGATGACGAAGCGCGAAACCGGGCGGCGCGGTATATCCTGCGCCGCAGGAACGGCGCAGCCGTGCTGTGTGTTACCCATGACCGGGAGGACGCGGCCGCGCTGGGTGCGGAAGTCGTGGAGATATGAAAAGAGACGGCATATGCCGTCTCTTTTTTGCTTCAGCGGATCTGTCCGCTGCCGAGGATAACATACTTGTAGGTGCACAGCTCATCCAGCCCCATGGGGCCGCGGGCGTGCAGCTTCTGGGTGGAGATGCCCATCTCACAGCCCAGGCCGAATTCACCGCCGTCGGTGAAGCGGGTGGAGGCGTTGACATACACGGCGGCGCTGTCGGTACCGTTGACGAAGAGCTCCGCGTGGGCGGCGTCCTCGGTGACGATGGCCTCGCTGTGGCCGGTGGAGTGGGCCAGGATATGGGCCACAGCTTCCTCCACGCTGTCCACCACTTTGACAGCCAGAATGTAGTCCAGAAACTCGGTGTCGAAGTCCTTATCTCCGGCAGGGGTGCCGGGGATGACAGCGGCGGCCCGCTGATCCAGCCGCAGCTCCACGGGGATCTTGCCGGCGGCAGCGCGGTCGTCCGCGAGGCGCTTTTTCAGCCGGGGCAGGAAGTCCTGTGCCACGGCGCTGTGCACCAGCAACACCTCCTCCGCGTTGCACACGGAGGGGCGGCTGGCCTTGGCGTTTTCCACGATGTCCAGAGCCTTGTCCAGGTCGGCGGCATCGTCCACATAGACGTGGCAGATGCCGGTGCCTGTCTCGATGCACGGCACGGTGGCCCCGGCCACACAGGCGCGGATCAACCCCGCGCCGCCGCGGGGGATCAGCAGGTCCACCAGGCCCTTGGCGGTCATAATATCCGTGGCGGACTGGTGGGTGGTGTCGTCCACGATGTTGAGGATATCGGCGTCACTGCCGGCGGCGGAGATGCCGGACTTCAGCGCTTTGACGATGGCGTGGGCGCTGTGATAGGCCTCCTTGCCGCTGCGCAGGACGCATACATTGCCGGACTTCAGGGCCAGGGCCGCCGCGTCGGAGGTGACGTTGGGGCGGCTCTCATAGATGATGGACACCAGTCCCAGAGGCACCTGTACCTTCCGGATGACCAGCCCGTTGGGGCGGCATACCTCGGACAGCACCCGGCCCGTGTGGTCGGGCAGGGCGGCAGTGGCGCGGATGCCCTCAGCCATGGCGGCCAGGCGGCTGTGATCCAGCCGCAGGCGATCCAGCATTACATCGGAGATATGGCCGCGGGCGGCCTCCACGTCGTCGGCGTTGACGGCCAGAATATCAGCTTCGGCATCCATAAGAGCGTCGGCCATGGCCAGCAGCAGGCGGTTTTTGCCTGTCTCGTCCAGGGCGGCGAGAGCGCCGCGGGCGGCGCGGGTTTTTTTCAGAATATCGATGGTGGTCATGGTTCAGTTCTCCTTTGCCAGAAATCGGGTGCCCACAGCCTCGCCCGCTACGATGTCATAGAGCAGACGGGGTTTGCTGCCGTTGGCAATGACCATTTCACAGCCTGCGGCGGTGACGATCTGCGCCGCCTTCAACTTGGTGGCCATGCCGCCGGTGCCCAGGCTGCTGCCGCTGCCGCCGCCCAGAGCAAGGATGTGCGCGTCGATGGACGGCACCACGGGGATCAGCTTCGCGGCGGGATCCTTGTGGGGATCGCCGTCATACAGGCCGTCGATGTCGCTGAGCAGGATCAGCAGATCGGCGTGTACCGCCGCCGCCACGATGGCGGAGAGGGTGTCGTTTTCGCCGATGGTGTTCTCCACGCCCACCTCGTCGGTGGCCACGGTGTCGTTTTCGTTGATGATGGGCAGTGCGCCCAGCTCCAGCAGGCGGAAAATGGTGTTCCGCATATTGCGGCTGCGCTGCTCGTTATTCACGTCCTCGCCGGTGAGCAGTACCTGTGCCACCGTGTGGTTGTACTCGTTGAACAGTTTGTCATAGGTGTACATCAGCTCGCACTGTCCTACGGCGGCGGCCGCCTGCTTGGTGGGCATGTCCTTAGGTCGTCCCGGCAGATTCAGTTTGCCTACGCCCATGCCGATGGCGCCGGAGGACACCAGAATGATCTCGTGCCCGGCGTTCTTCAGGTCGCTCAGGACCTTGCACAGGCTCTCCATCCGCAGAATGTTCAGCCGCCCGGTGGCGTGGGCCAGGGTGGAGGTGCCGACTTTTACCGTGATACGCATAGAAATGCCCCCTTCGGGAAAGAATTTGGAGCCATTATACTACGAAACCTGGGGGATGAAAAGAAAAATTTTCCTTGACACGGGGATAGGCACCATGATATTCTAACTGTACTAACACGCGCAATACACTTGATACGGAAAGGAGCGTGGGCGCATGATCGTGCTGGACTACCGGGACAGCCGCCCCCTGTATCAGCAAGTAAAGGACAGCCTGCGGCGGATGATGCTCACCGGCCTGCTGGCTCCGGAGGAAAAATTGCCGTCGGTGCGCAGTCTGGCCACGCAGCTGGCCATCAACCCCAACACCATCCAGCGGGCCTATGCCGAACTGGAGGCCGAGGGCTATATCTACTCTGTCGCCGGCAGGGGCAGCTTTGTCTCCGCTGGGGACGGCGAGCACCAGCGCCGCATACGGGAGCTGGAGGCGCAGGCGGCGCCGCTGCTGGAGGAGCTGAAAAGCCTGGGCTATACCCGTGAGCAGCTGCTGGTATTTTGGGAAGGAGGAGAGAGCAAATGATCGAGGTGAAGAACGTCGTCAAGAGTTTTGACGGCTTCCGGGCGCTGGATGGCTTGACCATGACCGTGCCTCACGGAGCGGTGTACGGCCTGGTGGGCCCCAACGGCGCGGGCAAGTCCACCATCATCCGCCATCTGGCGGGCATCTACCGGCAGGACAGCGGAGACGTGCTGGTGGACGGCCAGCCGGTGTACGAGAACCCCGCCGTGAAGAGCCGCATGGCCGTCATCGGCGACGACTGGTACTACTTCCCCCAGGCGGGCATACGGGAGATGGCGAAATTCTACGCGGGAGTCTACCCCCGGTTCAGCTGGGAGCGGTACGAGAAGCTGAAGGAGGTATTCCCTCTGGACGAAAAACTGATGCTGCGCCGCATGTCCAAGGGCATGCAGAAGCAGGCGGCCTTCTGGTTGACGGTGTGCTGCATGCCGGAGTACCTCATTCTGGACGAGCCGGTGGATGGGCTGGATCCTGTCATGCGGCGGCAGGTGTGGTCTCTGCTGCTGGGCGATGTGGCCGAGCGGGGCACCACGGTACTGGTGTCCAGCCATAACCTCCGCGAATTGGAGGATGTGTGCGACCATGTGGGTATTCTGAACCACGGCAAGGTGCTGTTGGAGCGGAGTCTCAGCGACCTGCAGGACAACACGGTGAAGCTGCAGGTGGCCTATCAGGGCGTGACGGAGCCGCCGCTGCCGGCGGAGCTGAACATCCTGCACCGCAGCCATGTGGGCCGGGTGTATACCTATATCGTCCGGGGCAGCAGCCAGGAGATCCTGCGCCGGATGCAGATCACCGAGCCGGTGCTGCTGGAGTCCATTCCGCTGACGCTGGAGGAGATATTCATTTACGAACTGGGAGGTGTGGAATATGCTGCGAAAGACATCCTTCTGTAACCGCGCGCTGCTGCGCAGCGACGTAAAGCGCTACTGGCCGCTGCTGTTTATGTATGTGGCGGTGTGGCTGTTGATCCTGCCGGTGCAGCTGCTGCGGGCAGAGTACTTCGCGCCGGAGATGCGGGTGCTGCTGGAAGCGCAGCTGCACAACACCATTCTGGATGCGCTGTACGGCTCCGTGGTCATGGCGCTGATCTTCGGCTGCCTGTTCACCATGGCGGTGTGGTCCTATCTGATGAACGGGCGGGCCATCGGCGCTATGCACACCCTGCCCATTACCCGCACGCGGCAGTTCTTCTCTCACAGCGCCATGGGCTTTGGTATGCTGACGGCGGGCAACGTGCTGGTGTTCCTAATGGCGGTGCTGGCAAGTGCGGGCCGCGGCTATGTGGACTGGGCGGCGCTGGGCGCCTGGCTGCTGCTGACGGAGTTGATGGAACTGCTGTTTTTCTCCCTCGGCTCCCTGTGCGCCATGGCCACCGGCTGGCTGCTGGCCGTCCCGGTGCTGTACACGGCGGTGAACGTCATCGCGGTGCTGCTGAAGTGGGTAGTGGAGACGATGGCGCGCCTGTTCTACTACGGCTATGCCACGGCCAGCGAGTCCGAACTGGTACTGTGGCTGACGCCGGTAATGCGGCTCTGGAACGTGCTGAACGATGGCGAGGGCTACTGGGTAAGCGCTATGTACAACGAGTACGAACGGACCATCTACTGCCATACGCTGCCCGGCGCGGCCTATACCGCCTGTGTCATCTACGCCGCGGCAGGCCTTGCCCTGCTGGTATTGGTGTGGTATCTGTATCAGAAGCGCCCCAGCGAGACGGCCGGTGACGCCGTGGCCTTCCGCTGGCTGCGGCCCCTGGCCCGGTGGGCCATCGGCCTGTGCGGCGGCTGGGGCCTGGGTATGTTCCTGGATTACCTGGTGTTCGGCAGCAACCACGGCTTTGCCGGCCTGCTGATCTGCCAGCTCATCATGGGCGTGATCAGCTTTTTTGCCGCGCAGATGCTGCTGCAGAAGAAGTTCCGCATATTTAACAGACGCTGGTGGCTGGAAACGGCGGCGCTGGTGCTGGCGCTGGCAGCGGTGACACTGTGCGTCAAGCTGGATATCACCGGCTTCCAGCACCGTGTGCCCGATGCCAACAGTGTTGAAAAGGTGTCCTTCAACTGCGCCGGGGTGTACTTTGACTCCGAGGACACCGATGCCGCGGAGGAGGTCATCGCCCTCCACCGTGCCATACTGGCCCAGTACGATGCGACGGGCGAGAGGCTGAACGACCAAACCTATCCAGCAGACACGGAGGGACACCTGGCCTCCCGCTACATCCGGGTGGATTACCAGCTGCGGGACGGTACGAGCCTGCGCCGTGAGTGGTCGGTGTCGATAGCCGATGGCTCTGACATCCACCGCCTGCTGACACGTTTGGTGAACCGCACCGACAGCCGGGAGAGCATCATTGGCATCGACTCGCTGGAGCGGTACGGCGGCGTCGATGCCGTGGTCAGCGGCTATGTCCGCCGATATACCACCGACGAGGTGGCGGAGCTGACGCGGCAGCAGGCGCAGGAGCTTGCCGCCATCGCCATGGCGGACGCAGCCGACCGCACTACACCTCTGGATCCGCTGAGTGACGACATCTACGCCAAGGGTTATTATGATTATGATGTAGAGGTGCAGCTCCGCGTGGTGATAGACCGCGAGACCTCCACTACCGTGCCGCTGAGTGTGCCCGCCTTCGCCCTGCGGATGCAGACGTTCATCGACGGGCTGGAGTTCCAGGTGGACGGCAGCGCTGTCGAGCCTGTTGACGAGATATTGTACGACTGAGCAGATACGTCAGCCCCCAGCGGAGCCGGGGGCTGACGTTCGTAGTCTGTAGGGGAGGGGCGCTGCCCCTCCCGTTGTTTTACCGCACATGCCCCGTTGTGCCCTCCGTAGGGGCGGACGACTCTGTCCGCCCAAACACCGCGCAGCGGTGTCATTCCGAGCCAGTGCTCACACTGGCGTGGGGATCCGTTCCCCGCGCCCACAGGGCGACGGAGGGATTGTTTTTTCGGGCGGGGTAGAACCCCGCCCCTACGCACCGTCTATCGGGGGCGCGTGTTTGCGAAAAGGGCGGCGCGGTGCGCCGCCCTTTTCGCTTTTTGGAAGGGAGTGGGAGAAAATCACTCGTTGGTGTAGTTGTCGAAATAACCCTGGATGTAGATGATGGGGGTGCCCTTGTCGCCGCTGCCGCTGGTCAGGTCGCACAGCGAGCCGATCAGGTCGGTGAGGTTGCGGGGCGTGGTGCCCTCGCTCACCATGTTGCCCACCAGGGACTGCTTGGCGTCCTTGGCGCGGATCTTCTCGGAGATGGCCTTCTGCAGCGCCTCGCCGCTGAGGTCGGCGAAGTCCTTGTCCGCCAGATACTTCAGCTTCAGTTCATTAGGGGTGCCCACCAGACCGCTGGTATAGCCGGGGGAGACGACGGGATCGGCCAGCTCCCAGATCTTGCCGGCGGGATCCTTGAACGCGCCGTCGCCATAGACCATGGCCTCGATGCGCTTGCCGGTGGCATCGCTCATCCGTGCGCCGATAGCCTCGGCCACATCCTTGGCATCGCGGGGGAACAGCTTTACGCGGTCGTCATCAGCCTTGTTGCTGCCCAGCAGACCGTACTGGGAATTATAGCCGCTGCCGTTGACGCTGGCGGTCAGCAGATCGTCCAGTCCCAGCACCACCTTGGCCCCGGCGGCGGCCAGCAGGCGCTTGCTGCGCTGACGGGTATGGATGTCGCAGGTGATGACGGTGTCGGTATAGGGCAGGATGGAGGTCACGCGGTTGGCGAACACGATCTCCGCCTGGGCGCCGGCTTCCTCGATAATGGACTTGTAATAGGCCACATAGTCCACGCCGGTGAAGGGGTGCACCACTTCGCCGAAGGCGGCGCGGAACTGCTCCAGAGACAGCACGTCGTGCCAGGGATCGATGCCCGCTTCGTCCAGCTGGTCCAGGCTCACCAGATGGTTGCCCACCTCGTCGGAGGGATAGCTCAGCAGCAGCACGACTTTCTCCGCGCCCATGGCGATACCCCGCAGCAGCAGGGAGAAGCGGTTGCGGCTGAGAATAGGGAAGGCTACGCCCACGGTTTTGCCGCCGGTCTTGGCCCGGACATCCTGGGCGATCTGGGCGGCGGTGGCGTAGTTGCCCTGGCAGCGGGCCACTACGGATTCGGTCACGGCCACCACATCGCCGTCGCGGGCGGTGATGCCGTTCTCACTGAGCGCGTTCAGCACGGTGCTGACGGTGATGTCCACCACGCTGTCGCCCTCGCGGAAGATGGGGGCGCGCACGCCCCGGACCACGGTACCCAAAGTTCTGCTCATAGCGGAAGCCCTCCTGATATGGTAAAGGTGTTGTGTTGAAACTGTCATAGGCGGCGCAGACGCGCAGTAAAGAACAGTATATCACAAAATTGGCATAAGTAAAATATCAAGATTTGATATCTGCGTTTCGCAAAGCTAATGACACAACCGACGCAGAAATTCCTCTTGCTTTTTTGCGGAAAATGTGTATAATAACAAGGTACGCAAGTAAATACGGGCTTGTAGCTCAGCTGGGAGAGCAGGCCTGACATATTGCAACGTGACAACTTCATATTCGGGCTTGTAGCTCAGCTGGGAGAGCAGGCCTGACATATTGCAACGTGACAATTTCATATTTGGGCTTGTAGCTCAGCTGGGAGAGCGTTCGGTTCGCATCCGAGAGGTCGAGGGTTCGAATCCCTTCAGGTCCACCACGAAAAGCTGTGAAATTTCATATTTCACAGCTTTTTTGCAACTTATTGAGGAAATTTATATGGATGCGAACCGGGCGTTTCCGGCGGATTTTGGAGAGTTTTGGGAATATTGACCCCAAGCGGTTCGCATCTGTGTTGTGGGAGGGAGAACGTTATGAACGAAATGCAAATGCATAGAGATGCTACGCTCAAACAACTGGCAAAAACCGTTGCATCACTCCAGTCATTTGAATACGACACTTTTGACGCAGCACGGGAAACGGTCAATATAGACGGGGCTGAGTATGTGTTTGACAAGTTGTCTCTCTGCGAGTATACGCACAATTTGAGCACACAAGATTACCGCAATTTTGGCAAATATTTGTGCCAATTTTTTGAAGAAGCCAAATTGCCCGATGATATAAAAGCACGAGAAGAATATGCGGTTCTATTCGACTTATCCTCACACTATAGAGAACTCAAGAATATGAAAATTCTTAAAACTGAGCGGCCGGATTTTGTGCTTGGGGATTCCGGTGAAATTGGCATTGAAGTTACACGACTGACAACCGAAAGCGAGTCTGTCATGCGGAGAATCTCAAAAGAAAACTTTGGGAAAGGACGCACTGCGGCGGATATTAGGG
>CAVGEC010000022.1:0-23631 GCA_963628195.1 Bacteroidaceae bacterium | reverse complement strand
AGATCATCGACCTCAGCCCCTTCCACACCAGCATGTTCATCACCAACCTGGCCTCTATCAAGACCAGCTATATCCATCACCACTGCTACGAGTTCGGCACCACCAGCGTGTTCGTCTGCATGGGCAAGCCGGTGCCCAACTACATGAACGGCGATCTGAGCAAGAAAATGATGCCCCTGGGCATCGTCATGGACGAGCGCATCTGCACCGGCTATGAGTACGCGGCCTTCTGCCACGACTTCCGCCGCTGCCTGCGGGATCTGACCTGTCTGGAGACGCCCTTCGACGGCAGCGCCCCCCAGGGATCCTCCGCCGCCCCCGAAGAGGCGGCCGCGTCCCCCGCCGAAGCGTAAGGGGAAAACGCCCCCGCCGCGCAGCCGCGCCTCCCCGGCATAAAAGGCAAAGCATCCATGGCGTGCCGCCGCTTCTGACATAAAAAGCCGCATCCCCGGCGCACAGCTTCCTTGGCAAAAAAACACCGCACCCCCGGCGCGCAGCGCCGGGGGTGCTCTTTTCGTTTTACCAGGTGTCCTCGCCGAAGGGATCTTGGGGGCGGAACTGGCCGTCGTCCTCCGGACGCGGCGGGAAAAAGCCGATGCCCTTGATCTGCTTGATCTCCTGAAAAAAGGCGATGTTGGCCTGGACGCGGTAGGGGGACACCCAGATGTCCAGAATGCCCAGAGTCAGGCCCACCAGAATGTTCCAGCCGATAAAGCTCAGATCCAGCACGAACAGCTGCCACTTGAAGCCCAGCGTCTGGGCCTTGCTCATTTTGATGGCCTCCATAATGCCGATCTCCGGGTTCTCGCACAGATTCAGCACGGCAAAGCGGTAGCGGTACGCCGCCACGATGCCGGGGATGACGAACAGCAGCGTCCACAGGGAGATGAAAATGACCTGCACGACGTACAGCAGTATGATCTTCCCGGCGAAGGAGAAGCCGTCAAACAGTGTGACAAAGGGCATTTCCTCGCCCCGGCGGATCCCCAGGTGGTACAGATACGCGCTGGCGTTGAGCACCACGCCCAGCAGCGTGCACACGATGGATACGAACCAAACCGCGAAAGCGGGGAACGTCCGGTGCAGTGCCAGGAAGCTGAGATCCATGTTGAACTGCAGAGAGTAGGTATAGGCAAACTCGTCGTCCATCTGCACATAGTCGCTGATGCCGTTGATGACGAACATAATGGCCAGCAGCACCAGAGTGAACAGATAGGGGTTGACCTGTGCGGTCTTCAGCAGTGTTTTTGACTCCCGTTTCAGAGAGGCGCGGTCCAGGACCATACTAAAGCACCATCCTTTCGGAATATAGTCGTATATACCACAATTTACAGGTTGAACATCAAGGTCATGTACAGGTATGATTTCAAGTAGTACATGGCCGGTGTCGCTACACACAGCATAGTGTATCACAGACCGCGGCAAAACACAAGAGGCCGCGGAAAGCGGTGAAGTTTCCGACAAAAACCGCAAAAAAACGTAGGAATTTCAACACGGGACTGGACAAGAGAAAAGTTTTGTTGTAATATTTAGAATAGTATGCGGTGGCATAGGGCCACCCGGTAGTAAGATGAGGTGAAGACAATGGCACAAGCTTTCTTTGGCGGCGTTCATCCCAACGACATGAAGGCCGCGACCAATGAAAAGGCCATCGAACAGCTGGCAGCAGCGCCGGCTGAGGTGGTCATTCCCATGTCTATGCACATCGGTGCGCCTTGCAAGCCTATCGTTGCGGTGGGCGACAAGGTAAAAATTGGACAGAGGATCGGCGAACCCGGCGGATTTGTATCCGCACCCATCCACGCCAGCATCTCCGGCACGGTCAAGGCCGTGGAGCCCCGGCCCTTCTCTATGGGCGGCAAGATGATGTCCGTGGTCATTGAAAACGACTTCCAGAATGAGATCTCCGAGGAAGTCAAGCCTGTGGCGGATCCCGACAGCCTGACGCCCGAACAGCTGGTGGAGATCGTCAAGAACGCCGGTATCGTCGGCCAGGGCGGCGCGACATTCCCCACCCACGTCAAGATCTCTTCCGGTCTGGGCAAGGTGGACTACGTCATCATCAACGCCGCGGAGTGCGAGCCGTACATCACCGGCGACCACCGCACCTGTCTTGAGCGTCCGGAGCAGGTCATCAAGGGCGCGACGCTGCTGGCCAAGTGCTTCGGCGTGGATAAGGTGTACATCGGCATCGAGGCCAACAAGCAGAACGCGGCGGACGTGCTCAACGCCAAGATCGCGGAGCTGAACGCTCCCGTGGTGGTGGAAGTGCTGCACACCCGTTACCCCCAGGGCGCTGAAAAGCAGCTGGTGCAGGCTGTGTCCGGCCGCCAGGTGCCCTCCGGCAAGCTGCCCGCTGACGCAGGCTGCTGCATTTTCAACCTGAACACCACCTGCGCCATTTACCGCGCGGTCTATGAGGGCATGCCCGTGGTGAACAAGATCGTCACCGTGTCCGGCTCCGGCGTTATCGAGCCCAAGAACATCGAGTGCCCCATCGGCACCCCCATCACCAAGCTGTTCGACGCCTGCGGCGGTCTGAAGGATGAGACCTACAAGCTGATCATGGGCGGTCCGATGATGGGCCTGGCCCAGTATGACGTGGACGTCACCGTGGGCAAGGGCACCGGCGCCATGCTGGCTTTCGCCGACAAGGAAGAGCAGTACGTTGAGGATCCCCAGTGCATCCGCTGCGGCAAGTGCGTGGGTGTCTGCCCCATCCGTCTGGAGCCTATCTTCATGTACAAGTACCTGATGAAGGGCGACGTGGATACCTGGCAGAACGTGCTGCACGGCATGGACTGCATCGAGTGCGGCGCCTGCACCTACACCTGTCCTGCCCGCCTGCCGCTGACCCATGCCTTCCGCCTGGGCAAGCAGGAGGTCAACAACGCGAGAATGGCCGCCAAGGCCAAGGCAGAAGCTGAGGCAAAGGCTGCTGCCGAAAAGAAGGAGGCGTAAACTATGACTGATTACAAGAATCTTAAGCTGATCGCGTCCTCCTCCCCCCACATCCGTTCCAACGAGGATACCCGCAGCATTATGCTGGACGTGATCATCGCCCTGCTGCCCGCGCTGGCCTGGAGCGTGTACTGCTTCGGCTGGAAGGCGCTGGTGCTGACCGCTGTGTCCGTGGTGTCCTGTGTGTTCTTTGAGTGGGCCTATCGCAAGGTCATGAAGAAGTCCTGCATGGTGGGCGACCTGTCCGCTGTGGTCACCGGTATCCTGCTGAGCTTTGTGTGCCCCGTTGATCTGCCCTGGTGGGTGATCATCATCGGCGCGTTCTTCTCCATCGTTGTGGTCAAGCAGCTCTACGGCGGCATAGGCTGCAACTTCCTGAACCCCGCGCTGGCGGGCCGCGCATTCCTGCTGGCCAGCTATGCCACCTGGATGACCACCTGGGCCATCCCCCAGATCCGTCCCGATGTGACCTCCGCTGCCACTCCCATGGCCATCATGAAGGAAGGCACTGAGGAGGCGTTCACCACTCTGGTGAGCAACTATTCTATCGGCGATATGTTCCTGGGCAAGGTGGGCGGCTCTCTGGGTGAAGTTTCCGCCCTGTGCCTGCTGGTGGGCGGTATCTATCTGCTCATTCGCAAGGTCATCTCCTGGCAGATCCCCGTAGCGTACATTGGCACTGTGGCCATTCTGACGCTCATTGCCGCCCCCGCTGGCATCGACAATGTGCAGTACATGCTGTACAACGTGTTCGGCGGCGGTCTGATGCTGGGCGCCATCTTCATGGCCACCGACTATGCCACCTCTCCTGTCACCAAGCCCGGCCAGCTGATCTTCGGCCTTGGCTGCGGTCTGCTGACCTGCTTCATCCGCCGCTTCGGTTCCTATCCCGAAGGCGTCTGCTATTCCATACTGATCATGAACTGCACCACCTGGCTGCTGGATAAGTACATCCGTCCCACCATCTACGGTGCTGCGAAGAAAGAAAAGAAGGAGGCGGCGAAGTAATGAAGATCTCCGGTAAGTTTATTCTCAAGGTCGCCGGCACCTTGACCGTTATTTCTCTCGTTGTTGCCGCCCTGCTGGGTTTGGTCAACAACATCACCGCCGACAAGATCGCGGCTATCGATGCCGAGAACACCAAGATCGCCATGAGTGCCGTGGCCCCCGAAGGCAGCGAGTTCGGCGACAAGATGGATATCACTGACGACATGACCGCTGCTGCTGCCGCCCAGGGCGGCAAGCTGGTGGAGCTGTATCCCGTGACTAACGGCGGCGCTGAGGCCGGCTACGTCATGAAGATCTCCGCCTCCGGCTCCCAGGGCAGCATCGTGATGATGGTGGGCGTGGACGCCGACAAGGCCATCACCGGCATTTCCGTCGTCAGCCACTCCGAGACCTCCGGCATCGGCACCAAGGTCGTGGGCAACGAGCCCAACGCCGCCGGCGTGCCCGTGCTGGATCAGTTCGTGGGTCTGAGCGGTTCCGGCTCCCTGGTGGTGGGTAAGAACATCATCGCCGTGTCCGGCGCCACCGTTTCCACCAAGGGCATCAACATGGGCGCCAACGCCGCTCTGGCGGTGGCCGAAGTGCTGGGCTAAGAAAGGAGGAGCTGCAATATGAATTTCGGTAAGCAACTCAAGGAAGGCCTGATCACACAGAACCCCGTGCTGGTGCAGGTGCTGGGCATGTGCTCCACCATGGCCATCACCACGTCGTTCTTCAACGGCCTGGGCATGGGCGTGTCCGTGCTCATCATCCTTACCCTCTCCAACATCTTTATCTCCCTGCTGCGTAAGATCATCCCCAATGAAGTGCGTATCGCCTGCTACATCGTGGTCATCGCCGGTTTCGTTACCTGCGTGGACCTGCTGCTGAAGGCGTTCGTGCCCGCCCTGTCCAACTCCCTGGGCGTGTTCATCCCCCTGATCGTCGTGAACTGCATCATCCTGGGCCGCGCGGAGGGCTTCGCCTCCAAGAACGGCGTGGGTGCCTCCGCTGTGGACGGCATCTGCCAGGGCATCGGCTACACCCTGGTGCTGATCGTGATGTGCGTGTTCCGTGAGTTCTTCGGCTCCGGCAAGTTCGGCGGCGGTCTGCTGGGCGGCGGCGCTTTGGGCAGCGCACCCGGCATCGAGATCTTCCCTGAGGAGTTCGGTGTCAGCGTACTGACGCTGCCTGTGGGCGGCTTCCTGACGCTGGGCTGCCTGATCGCTGTGATGCAGTGGGCTCTGGCCAAGAGCGAAAAGAAAAAGGAGGCCAAGTAAGCTATGAGTGTGACTACTTTGCTCGCCATCTCTCTTGGCGCTATTCTGACCAATAACTTTATCTTTGCACAGTTCCTGGGCATCTGCCCCTTCCTGGGCGTGTCCAAGAAGATCGACACCGCTATCGGTATGGGCGCCGCCGTGACCTTCGTTATGGGCCTGGCCTCCGCGTTCTGCTATCTGATCAACATGGTGCTGGTCTCTCTGGGCTTGGAGTTCATGCAGACTGTGGCCTATATCCTGGTCATCGCCGGTCTGGTGCAGTTCGTGGAAATGTTCCTGAAGAAGAACATCCCCACCCTGTACACCGCCCTGGGCGTGTACCTGCCCCTGATCACCACCAACTGCGCCGTGCTGGGCGTGGCTCTGCTGAACACCCAGAACGACTACAACTTCATCGAGTCCGTGGTCTACGGCATCACCGGCGGTCTGGGCTTCCTGCTGGCCATCTTCCTGTTCGCGGCTGTCCGTGAGCAGCTGGAAGTCTCCGGCGACAACCCCAAGGCCTTTGACGGCTTCCCCATCGCGCTGGTCACCGCTGGCTTGATGGCTCTGGCCTTCATGGGCTTCAGCGGCCTGAAGGTCTGGTAAGGAGGTAAGGAACTATGACTATTGTATATGCGATCGCCGTATTGGGCGTTCTCGCCATTGTGTTCGGTCTGATCCTCGCCATCGCCGCTAAGGTCTTTGAGGTCGAGGTCGATCCCCGTCTGCCTGAGATCATGAGCTGTCTGGCTGGCGCCAACTGCGGCGGCTGCGGCTACCCTGGCTGCGGCGGCTGCGCCGAGGCCATTCTGGCCGGTAAAGCTCCCGTTACCGCCTGTGCGCCCGCCGGCCCGGAGAACGCCGCCAAGATCGCGGCCATCATGGGCATGGAGGCTCCCTCCGGCGACAAGATGGTGGCCCATGTGCTGTGCAACGGCGGCTGCAACGCCAAGGAGAACTTTGAGTACCGCGGCGTGAAGGACTGTCTGGCGGCCACCAAGGTCTGCGGCGGCGACGCCAAGGCCTGTCGTTACGGCTGCTTCGGCTTCGGTTCCTGTGTCGCGGCCTGCAAGTTCGACGCTATCCATGTGGAGAACGGCGTGGCCGTTGTGGACAAGGAGAAGTGTACCAACTGCGGCGCCTGCCGCGCTGCCTGCCCGCACCACCTGATCGTGGAGGTGCCCTACAAGCAGAAGGTGTTTGTCAACTGCTCCAACAAGGACAAGGGCCCCACCGTGACCAAGGTCTGCGCCAACAGCTGCATCGCCTGCGGCATGTGCGAGCGTACCTGTAAGTTTGATGCCATCCACGTTGTGGACAATGTGGCTGTCATCGACTACAGCAAGTGCAAGAACTGCACCATGTGCGCCAAGGCCTGCCCGCGCAACGCCATTGAGCCCATCCCCACCGCGGAGGAGAAGGAGAAGTTCAAGGCTGCACAGAAGGCCGCTGCCGAGAAGAAGGCTGCCGCTGCCAAGGCTGCTGCCGAGGCCGCTGCCGCTGAGGCTCCCAAGGCGGAGTAAGCTCCCTGCAATGCATATCCCCCCGGCGTTGGCCGGGGGGATATTTATTACGGAGAAAAGAAAAGCAGGCACACCGGGTGTGCCTGCTTTTCGGTTTGCGCATTATCCTGCCATGATCTCGAACTTGAGAACGCCCTCTGCGGCGGCAGCGCGTGTCATCAGCCCCTCCAGTTCCTCGGACATGTCGCCTGTTTCGGCGGAGATGGTTACGCCGGCGCAGCCGTTGGTGGGGATTGTCTGGTTGATGGTCAGTATATTGGCCCCGGAGTTGGCAAAAATGGACAGATAGTTGGACAGCACGCCGGGGTTGTCCTTCAGCAGAGCGTAAAAGGTGATGATGTGGCCGGCGTGCATATTCTGGAACGGCTGCACAGCGTCCTTGTATTTATAAAAGGCGCTGCGGCTGATGCCCACTTGACGGGCGGCGTCGCCCACAGTGGCTGCTTCACCTACCTGCAGCATCCGTTTGGCCTCTGCCACCCGGAGAAAAACCTCCGGCAGCGCATCGGCAGCGACTAAGTAAAATTTCTGTTTCTCCATATGAGCCCTCCTTGTGTCCGCCGCTTGCGAACAACTGTATTCATATCATAGCACAGCTGCACCGGGAGCGCAAGAGGCTTTTTTCCGCCGCGGCGGAAAAGTTGCGCGGCGCTGCTGCGGCGGTTTTTGGCGGATATGGCAAGAGAGAAGAGACAGAGGGAGAAAGTGTTGGTACACAAAGGGTATCGCCGTTCCGCGACAGAGTGTTGTTTTGTATGTATTGGTACATTTGAATATGCATGCAAGTATACATGCAAAACGCGGAAAACCACTCAATTATGTTAATTTGCGATGTTTTTGCAACTTTTACAGCGAAACTACAGGTAACATAACGCTGGTGGAAAAAGGTGTGGAAATTGTGCAAAACCCTGTGCGGAAAGGGCTGCGGGCGGTTGTCGCGGGGTTATTTTTTGTGTAAACCAGTTGATTTTTTAGGGAGACTGATGCTTTTTGCGGAAGGGGCAGGGAACGGGGTATGGGGACGCTTGCAAAAACGGGGCGAATACTATATAATGTATATTGAATAGGAATCGGCACATACCGGAGGGAAGATATGGCAAAGAAGAATGCATATGATAACGAGAGCATCTCCAGCTTGAAGGGTGCGGATCGGGTGCGGAAACGGCCCGGTGTTATTTTCGGCTCCGATGGGTTGGAGGGCTGCGAGCACGCGGTGTTCGAGATCCTGTCCAACGCTATCGACGAGGCCCGCGGCGGCCACGGCAAGCTGATCACCGTCACCCGATTTGCCGACAGATCCATCCAGGTGGAGGATCAGGGCCGGGGCTGCCCGGTAGACTGGAACGAAAAAGAGGGGCGTTACAACTGGGAGCTGGTGTTCTGCGAGCTGTACGCCGGCGGCAAATACGACAACGAAAACAGTGAGAATTACGAATTCTCTTTGGGCTTGAACGGTCTGGGTTCCTGCGCCACCCAGTATGCCTCCCGCTATATGGATGTGACCGTGTGGCGCGACGGAAAGGAGTACCGCCTGCACTTTGAGCGCGGCGAGATCGTGGGAAAGCTGGAGGTCAGCGAACAGACCGGCAGCAAAAAGCGTACCGGTACCACCATCCGCTGGCTGCCGGACCTGGATGTGTTTACGGATATCGATATCCCTGCGGAGTACTACCGAGACGTGATGAAACGGCAGGCGGTGGTCAACGCCGGTGTGACGTTCCGGCTGCGGGATGAGGTCGCCGCCGGGAAATTCGAGATAGAGGAGTTCGTCTATGAGCATGGTATCGTGGACTATATCTCCGAACTGGCGGGACTGGATGCCTTGACGGAGCCGGTGTACTGGGAGGCGGAGCGCAAGGGCCGGGATCGGGAGGACAAGCCGGAATATAAGGTAAAGCTCAGCGTGGCGCTGTGCTTCTCCAACAAGGCGGCGGTGTGTGAATACTACCACAACTCCAGCTTCCTGGAACACGGCGGCAGCCCGGAAAAGGCCACCCGCTCGGCTATGGTCTCGGCCATCGACAAGTACCTGCGGGACAACAATAAGTACGTCAAGGGCGAGGCCAAGATCACTTTTCCGGACGTGCAGGACTGCCTGATCCTGGTCAGCAGCAGTTTCTCCACCCAGACCAGCTACGAGAACCAAACCAAGAAGGCCATCACCAACAAGTTCATCCAGGAGGCCATGACGGAGTTTCTGCGAAGCCGACTGGAGATCTATTTCATTGAGAACCGTGACGCGGCGGAGAAGATCGCCGCCCAGGTGCTTATTAACAAGCGCAGCCGCGAAACGGCGGAGCGCACCCGCATCAACCAGAAGAAAAAGCTCACCGAGAAGATCGACATCGCCAACCGGGTGCAGAAGTTCGTGGATTGCCGCACCAAGGACGTAGAACGGCGGGAGATCTACATCGTGGAGGGCGATTCCGCTTTGGGCGCCTGTAAGCAGAGCCGCGACGCGGAGTTCCAGGGCCTTATGCCTGTCCGCGGCAAGATACTGAACTGCCTCAAGGCGGACTACCCCCGCATTTTCAAGAGCGACGTCATCACCGATCTGATGAAGGTGCTGGGCTGCGGCGTGGAGGTCAGCGGCAAGGCCGTGAAGGAACTGAACCAGTTCGATCTGAATAATCTGCGCTGGAGCAAGGTGGTCATCTGCACCGATGGCGACGTGGACGGCTTCCAGATCCGCACACTGATCTTGACCATGCTCTACCGGCTGTGCCCCACTCTCATCCGGGAGGGCTACGTCTACATTGCCGAGACGCCGCTGTTCGAGATCACCTGCAGGGAGAAATCCGGCGAAAAGACCTGGTTTGCCTACTCCGAGAAAGAAAAGGCGGATATTCTCAAAAAGCTGGAGGGAAAGAAAGTCAACGTCCAGCGCTCCAAGGGACTTGGCGAGAACGATCCGGAGATGATGTGGATGACCACCATGTCCCCGGAGACACGGAGACTGATCCGTGTTCTGCCGGAGGACGCCGAGGAGACGGCACGGGTGTTTGACTTGCTGCTGGGCGACAACCTGGCGGGACGGAAGGACTATATTGCGGAGAATGGGTATAAATATCTGGACATGATCGACGTAAGCTGATAACGGCACGCCCCTTGCGCCAATACGTCGTTGCGGCGGCTCGACGCCGCCCCTTACGGAATTATATCGTACCGCTTTGCAGGGGCCGACGACTCTGTTAGCCCTGACGATAACCGATCGTTTTCCTGTGGGCGGACAGAGTCGTCCGCTCCTACACCAAAGAATTACCGCCAACAAAAGAAAGGACACGGCTCCTATGGCAAAGAAGACGGAAGAAAAGGAAATACGGCACACCGGCGATCCCAACGTGATGGGACTGCGGGGCGCGGTGGTGGAGCAGCCCATTACCGCCACGCTGGATGAGAACTACATGCCCTATGCCATGTCGGTCATCGTCAGCCGCGCTATTCCGGAGATCGACGGCTTCAAGCCCTCTCACCGGAAGCTGCTGTACACCATGTACAAGATGGGCCTGCTGACCGGCGGGCGTACCAAGAGCGCCAACATCGTGGGCCAGACCATGCGGCTCAACCCCCACGGTGACTCCGCCATCTACGATACCATGGTGCGGCTGGCCAAGGGCAACGAGTCCCTGCTGCATCCCTTTGTAGACAGCAAGGGCAACTTCGGCAAGGTGTACTCCCGTGATATGGCCTACGCCGCCAGCCGTTATACAGAGGCCAAGCTGGCGCCCATCTGCGCCGAGCTGTTCCGGGATCTGGACAGCGATGCCGTGGACTTCGTGGATAACTACGACAACACTACCAAAGAGCCGGCGCTGCTGCCCACTACTTATCCCAATGTGCTGGTGTCCGCCAACCAGGGCATCGCCGTGGGTATGGCCAGCCAGATCTGCGGGTTCAACCTGGGCGAGGTGTGCGATACCACCATTGCCTATCTGAAAAATCCGGCCCACGACATTGCTTCCACTCTGCTGGCGCCGGACTTCCCCACCGGCGGGCAGGTGATATGCGACGGCAGCGACCTGCGGGCTATCTACGACACGGGCCGCGGCGGGCTGAAGGTTCGCGCCCGGTGGCGCTACGACAAGAAGGAAAACGTCATTGAGGTCTATGAGATCCCCTACTCCACCACCATCGAAGCCATTCTGGACAAGGTGGCGGAGTTGGTAAAGGCCGGCAAGGTCAAGGAGATCGCCGACATGCGGGACGAGACGGATCTCAGCGGCTTGAAGCTGGCCATTGATCTGAAGCGAGGTGTGGATCCGGACAAGCTGATGGCCAAGCTGTACCGTTTGACGCCGCTGCAGGACACAGTTAGCTGCAACTTCAATATCCTCATCGCCGGTATGCCCCGTGTGCTGGGCGTAGGCGGTATTCTGGAGGAGTGGACCGCGTGGCGTACCGACTGTGTGAAGCGCCGGGTGTATTTCATACTGAATAAGAAAAAAGAGAAGCTGCACCTGCTGCAGGGCTTGAAGCGTATCCTGCTGGACATTGACCGCGCCATTCAGATCATCCGGGAGACGGAGGAAGAGGCCGAGGTCATCCCCAATCTGATGATCGGCTTCGGCATCGATCAGGTGCAGGCGGAGTATGTGGCGGAGATCAAGCTGCGCAACATCAATAAAGAATATATCCTCAAGCGGGTGGCGGAGACCTCTGCTCTCCAGGACGAGATCGAGGATCTGGAGGACACCCTGGCCAAGCCGGGGCGTATCCGCAGGATCATCATCACGGAGCTGGAGGATGTGAAAAAGAAGTACGCCGTGCCCCGGCGGACAGAGATCGTGTACAGCCACGAGATGCCGGAGGAGCCGGCCGAAGAGCCGGTGGAGGACTACCCGGTCCACCTGTTCCTGAGCCGGGAGGGGTACTTTAAGAAGATCACGCCCCAGTCCCTGCGGATGTCCGGTGAGCAGAAGTTCAAGGAGGGCGATGGCCTGCGGCAGTATTTCGAGGCCGCTAACAGCACGGAGCTGCTGCTGTTTACGGACAAGTGCCAGGTGTACAAGACGCGCGCCAGCGAGTTTGGCGAGACGAAGGCCTCGGCTCTGGGTGACTATCTGCCGGCCAAGCTGGGAATGGACGCCGGAGAGAATGTGATATGGCTGTGTCTGCCCGGCGACTACAGCGGCAGTGTGGTGTTCTTCTTTGAGAACGGCCGGGCTGCCCGCGTGGCGCTGAGCGCCTACGCCACGGTGTCCAACCGGCGCAAGCTGACGGGGGCTTACTGCGACAAATTCCCGCTGGTGTGTGCCGTGCATCTGACAGAGGACGCGGAGCTGGCGCTGGAGACCAATGAACCGCGGGCCCTGCTGGTGCATACGGCCCTGCTGGCACCTAAGACCACCCGCAGCACCCAGGGTGTGCAGGTGATGAATATCAAGGCGAAATACCGGCTGGAGCGGGTGCTGAACGCGGCGGACTGCGGCATCGTCAACGCTGCACGGTACCGGGCGCGGACGATTCCCGCCGCCGGTGCCATACTGAAGCCGGAAGACAGCGAGGAAAAGCAGCTGGAGCTGCTGTAAGGGGCGCGGAAAGGAGGGCGCGGTCATGGGCAAGAAATGGTGCGCGGCGCTGTTGTGCGCGCTGCTGGCGGCCTTTATGACGGGCTGCGGCAGCCTGCTGGATCGGGAGTGGTACGAGGTGAAGGATCACAGCCCTACCTATTATGAGGGCGAGGGCCGGGACGTGCTGCGGGCGGATACCTACCAGGATCTGGTGAATAATATTCTTATCTTTGTGGGCAACCATTCGGAGGAAGGGACCATCTGGCTGTACTACGCCCAGGAGGGCCTGGATGCCGGCGAGGCGGCGGAGAAAGCCTGCCGCGAGGTGGAGAAGGACACGCCCATGGGTTCGTATGCCGTGTCCTATATCCAGTATACCGTGGATGACACCGCCCGGAATTACAGCGAGATCACCGTGACCATAGGTTACAAGAAGACCGAGCAGCAGATCATAGATATCGTCCACGCCACCAATGTGTCGGCGCTGCACGATCTGCTGACCGAGGCAGCCCAGGAGGGCAAGACGGAGCTGGTGGTGCAGTTGAGTGCCTTTGATGGACAGTCGTACCAGGTGCAGCAAACGGTATATCAAGTGCAGAGTGCCATGGGCGGCAGCGGCTGGACTACGAATTTCTATCCCAATGCCACCAACGCCGGCGTAGTGGAGATACTCATGCGGTGAGAAACACCGCTGCCCGCCCGTGAGGGCGGGCGGTTTTTTGCGCAAATTCAAAATGCAGGCTTGACAAGCCGCATAGTATGCGGTATAATTTGTCTTGCGTTTGCGGGCGTAGCTCATCTGGTAGAGCGCGACCTTGCCAAGGTCGAGGTAGCGAGTTCGAGCCTCGTCGCCCGCTCCAAAAAAGAAAGACACCCATGAGGGTGTCTTTCTTTTTTGGAGCGGCGATTTTGCTGCGCAAAATCGGTCGCCGAAGGTGTATGGACTGCAAAAAGCAGCAAGGGGAAATCTATCTGCCTCATGACTTTATTCCGGAAAAACCGCCGAGTCATCCTAACTGCCGCCGCTCCATACAGTGGTTAGAGGCAAAAACGGCTGGTACAGCGACAAAGCACGGTTTACGAGGTGCCGATTGGTGGCTGAAAACTTTTCGTCGGCTCCCCGGATACTACATAACCGAGGACGAAGCCGCCCAGTTAGGATGGATTCCGATTTTAGCAAATCTTGCCATTGTCGCACCCGGTAAGATGCTGACAAAGGGTGTTTACAAAAACAGAGACAAGCGGCTTCCCGATGCGCTTGGACGAATATGGTATGAGGCTGACATCAATTACTCTTTCGGCTACCGGGGTGGAGAACGAATCCTCTACTCCAACGACGGATTGATTTTTGCAACTTACGACCATTATGCTACGTTTGTCGAGATTATTTGACAGAAAGGAACTTCGTTATGAATCATTACGCATATACGCCCATTACAACTGACACTGTTTTTCTAAATCTGGATGGCTGCAAGGACTGGGGCACATTACATCAACGCATCCGTAAGACGTTTGGGTTTCCATCCTATTACGGGGAAAACTGGGCCGCCATGTGGGATTGCCTGACGGACGTATTCCTACAGCCGGTGCAAAGACGCATTGTTGTGGAGGGCTTTGCCTCCATGCCTCATAATCTGCGGGAGTATGCTGCTCCGATGCAGGAAATTTTCAGCGACCTTCAGGAGAAATATCCTTGGGTTTCGGTCACATACCGCTGATCGCTGATTATGCAGACAACAAGCCCTGCGGGCAATCACAAAAAAGAAGAGACACACGAATGTGTGTCTCTTCTTTTTTGGAGCAGCACTTTTGCGCAGCAAAAGGCCCCGGCGGATGCCGGGGCCTTTGCTTTGTGAGGAGAAAATGGATAACCAATGGAAAACGCGATCGTCCTTGCAGCGGGACAAACGTTTCCAGGTATCGGAGAAGTTACTCCGCAGCAGGTGCGGCCTTCTTCTGGGCGCTCAGAGCCTTGATGCCCTGGATGACCAGGTCGATGGCCAGGATCACCAGCAGGACACCGATGATACCGCGGACATAGCACCATACCACACCGTCGCCGCCGGCGATGATGCCGGTGATCTGAGCCTTGATGGTGAACACCAGGGAGGTCAGAGTCACGATCAGCATGAAGAACATGGGGAAGTAGAACATCTTGTTGTTGCGGCCGATCTTACCCAGCCAGCAGCACACAGCCAGCAGGCCCAGGGCAGCCAGCAGCTGGTTGGCAGCGCCGAACAGAGCCCAGATCTTGGCGTAACCGGTCAAGCCCAGGGCCACGCCGGCCACCACGGTGATGGCGGTAGCCACATAGGGATTGGTGATAACGCGCTTCCAGCCCTTCAGATCCTCGCGAGTCTGGCCGGGCTCGACAAAGAACTCAGCGAACATGTAACGGGCCAGACGGGTAGCGGTGTCCACAGAGGTCAGGCAGAAGGCGGACACAGCCAGGATCAGCATGGAGTACACCACGTTGTAGCAGTTGGCGCCGAACACCTTGGAGAACATGGAGGCCAGACCGGTGGCAAACACGACGGTAGGCGTCGTGGTGGTGCCGTCAGCATAGGAGGCCCAGATGTAACCAACAGCGCAGACGGAGATCAGAGCCAGAGCGCACTCGATCAGCATACCGCCGTAGGCGATGGGCTTGGCGTCCTTCTCCTGATCCAGCTGCTTGGACGTAGTGCCGGAGCCCACCAGGGAGTGGAAGCCGGACACAGCGCCGCAGGCGATGGTCACGAACAGAGCGGGGAACATGTAGCCCAGGGACGTGCCGCTGGGAGCCAGGGAATCATAGAAACCGGTGAAGGCGGGCATATCCACGGTGGGATGTGCGCCGATGATGCCAACAACAGCCAGGATCATCATGCCGTACAGCAGGAAGGAACTCAGGTAGTCACGGGGCTGCAGCAGGATCCACACGGGGGTGACGGAGGCCACGCCGATGTACAGACCGACAATGATCATCCAAGTGGTGTAGCCCAGATAGATGGGATGCCAATTCAGACCGATGATCATGCAGACCACGATGCCGATGACACCAATGACAGTGGAGATGCCCAGCGGGGCATTGCGGCGATAGACAAAGAAGCCAAACAGGATAGCCATCACAATGAACATGATGGAGATGATGGCGGTGGAAGCATTGGCGGAAGAAGCCGCAATATCCACAGCGCCGTCAGCGGTGTAGGTAGCCTTGAAGGTATTGGCCACGATAGAGGCAAAGGCCGCCACCACCAGGATCAGAGTCAGATAAGCGAACACGATGAACAGCTTCTTGGCCTTGGCGCCGATAGCGTCGCCGATGACCTCGCCGATGGACTCGCCCTTGTGGCGAATGGAGGCGAACAGGGCGCCGAAGTCATGGACGCCGCCGAAGAAGATTCCGCCGATCAGTACCCACAGCATTACGGGTACCCAGCCGAACACGGCAGCCTGGATGGGGCCGTTGATGGGGCCGGCGCCGGCGATGGAAGAGAAGTGATGGCCCATCAGCACGGGAGCCTTGGCAGGGCAATAGTCCTTGCCGTCCTCCATAGTGTGGGCAGGAGTCGGACGGGAGTTATCCACGCCCCACTTCTTGGCCAGCCAGCCGCCGTAGAAAATATAGCCTACGACCAGCACAGCGCAGCCAATGATAAGGAACAACGCAGCATTCATACAGCTCTCTCCTTTCTGAATAGCGATTTCTTTTGCTTATGAAACAGGCCTCTTTCGAAAACCTGTGCTGCACTATGTCCGCTGGCGTTGGTGCTGATCTTTTCCTCCGGCAGCACCACCAGCCCGGTGTGAAAGTCCATCCAGCCCCAATAGGACATTTTGAAACTCTTATAGAGCTTGCAGCGCTTCAACGCCTTGCGGGCGTCCTCATCGCAGCTGTCACAGACGAACAACGCGGTAATGTAGGTGTACATGTGGGTGGAATTGGGCTGGATGCGGGCCATGCCCTGGTCATAGGCCAGCTTCTCGCACTTCTCGTATATCTCCTTGGTCAGATGAGGAACATTGAACAGGTAGACATACTCGAAGCTGTTGGCCTGCCACAGCTTGGCTTTTTTGGAGAGCACATACTTCTCGGCGGTGGCGTAGAAATCCATGGTAGCGGCCAGAGAGTGTTCGTTTTCGTCGCAGCGTGTCACATCATAGCTGCCGGCGTACACGTCGCACAGACGGTCCACGGCTTCTTGTCGCGTCATAACAGCGCCTCCTTCTTTCGTAACGATATCTTAACATACGAGGGAAATATAAAAATCCTTTTGCGATTAAAACCGTGAAAGGATTCATTGGTAAAAGTTGTATTTTTCTCCGTTTGATACGGAAACAAACGTCCCGGAAAGACAGTCATTAATATACGCCGCTGTTTTTGAACTTTCAAGACGCAAAATGAACAATTTTTGAACGTTAAGTTCGTGCAAATTTTTGGTTGATTTGTGCAAAAAAGTGTGGTACTCTGGTAACGTTACCGCGACTTTTCGTTTTTTTCGCTTGACGAGGTGCTGTCCCTGCTGCGAGAACGGTTTGCGCCGGCTTTGTTTTTTGCCGATAGACAAAGCGGACAAGTCTCCTGGGAACCCGCCGGAGTTTCCTAAAAAGGCAAAGAAAAAACACCATCCCTGAGGATGGTGTTTTGTGATTTTCCTGAGAAATTATCCCAAGTGACGCTTGAAGTTGCCCCCGGCATGGACACCCTCCTGCATGATATAGAAGGCATCGGGATCCACCTGCTGCATCACCTGGCGCAGCGTGTCGATCTCGTACTTGGACAGGCACACGCACAGCACCTGCACATCGTCGCCGGTCCAGCCGCCCTTGGCCGTCCAGCTGGTGACGCCGCGGTCCAGCTGCTCCATGATGTAACGGGGCAGCTGCGGATCGTTCTTTTTGGTGAATATCAGCAGTTGTACCGTCACGTTCTGCCGGTGAATGCGATCCAGGAACAGATTGTTCAGTACATTATATATAGCGGAGTAGATGGCGGTGGTGGCATCAAACAGGAAAAAGCACAGCGTGTACAGGCAAACATTGAAGGAGATGGAGAACCGCCCCACGGTAAAGCGGCTGCCCTTTTTGCTGAGGTAGAGCCCCAGAATGTCCAGTCCGCCGGTGGAGCACCCGCAGGTCAGCACCAGACCGCAGGCAAAGCCTGCCAGGATGCCGCCCACCATACAGCTGGTCAGCATATCCGGAATGATCGGTGTGGCCGGCGAGGGAATCACTGCCAGAAACACCGAGTTGGCGATGGTGCAGATGGCGGCTTTCCAGAAGAACAGCCGGCCCAGGGCCTTGTAGGCCAGCAGGAACAGTGGGATATTTACGAAGAAATACAGTACACCGGCCAGATCAAAGGGCAGCTCCAGCGCCAGCTTCTGCTGCAGCAGCGTGCGGATGACCTGGCACAGGCCGTAGGCGCCGCCGCCGTACAGCCCCTGCGGCACGATGAAAACGTTGATGGCCACGCTCAGCAGCAGGCCGCCCAGCAGACCGCCCACCAGCCGCAGTCCCTTGGTGTGCATCAGTTTTTGAAACATGGAGAAGGGCTCCTTTTCTTTGGTGTCGGCGCCATCGTTCCGCAAGGGCCAGTTTCTGTTGGCTGACGGCGCTAATATTATAATAGTATGTGGCGGGCGGGGAAAAGTCAAGCATTTCCCGGTCACAGACTGTACTGCAGATACCGCCGCAGCTTCCCATACGTCCGGCGCAGTGAGCGGGACACGGTGGATTTGTTTACGCCCAGCCGTCCGGCGATCTCTGTCATGCTCATGCCCCGGTAGATGTGCATTTCCAGTATCTCCTGCTGCCGGGGCGTCAACTCTGCCGTTACTGCCCGCGGGAGGTTGCGCAGCAAACGCCGCCGCCGGCCGCTGTTGTCCCCCGACTGCTCCCGCAGCCACGCCTGCAGCCCCGCCCGGTCCAAGCGGTCATATCCGGTACTCATCATAGCCATAAAAGCTCCTGTCGTAATACCGGGCTGTCAGCTCCGCCAGGCGGCGGCATTGCTGCAGCATGGGCTGCAGCTCCGTGATGCGCCGCTGCAGCCGCTGGGCATCCTCCCGATCCTCGGTGCTGCGCAGCGTCATGCGAAGCTGTGTCAAGCGTCCCGCCAGCAGTGCGGCGCTGGAGGCATACTCTGCGGATAATTGTGTCATTGTCATCATAATTCCCCCTCTTTCGTAGATGTTGCATAACTTTAAAGCGATAAATTTTCCCATGACCGTGAAACTTTTTTGTTGACATTAGAGAAAAGCTCTGCTATAATACGGTTCGCTGGTGAGATGCTGGTGTAGCTCAGCTGGTAGAGCAGCTGATTTGTAATCAGCAGGTCGGGGGTTCGAATCCGTCCACCAGCTCCAATTAAATATCCTGTATGGGGGATTTCCCGAGTGGCCAAAGGGGACAGACTGTAAATCTGCTGGCAATGCCTTCGGTGGTTCGAATCCACCATCCCCCACCAAAAACCGTTCTGCTTCGGCAGAGCGGTTTTTATTTGTGGGGGATAGGTGGATTCGAAGTTTATGCCCGAAGGGGTAAATCCACCATCCTCCACCAAAAGTACCGATTGCCCGTCAGGGCGGCCGGTATTTTTATTGGTTGCCATTCCGTGCGGCGGGAGTTATAATGCTCATATACCGACTGCCGCCAGAAAGGAGCACCCTCATGAAAAAGCTTTCTATTCTGCTTCTTACGCTGATTTTCACCCTCTCTCTGCGCCTGCGGCGCCCAGGATACCCCCGGCAATACTGACACACACTCTCCCGTGGACGGCACCTCCTTCGATCCGGATGCTGTGCCGGAGGTCTGCCGCGTCTACATGGACTACGCCGTGTCCTTCATCGCGGACACCGACAGCAAGCTGCCCCTGGCCTCCAGCGCCAACCGCGGTGCACCGGACTACCTGCCCCTGTGGCATGAGGGTGAGTACTCTCAGCTGGCCGCCAACGGCGGCGAGGGGTACACCATGGCCGAGCTCACCGACGGCAAGGCCGCCGAGGCCGGCGACTATGGCCGTTTCGCCTGGGACGGCAAGCTGTACCACTGCATCCACGTCCAGGCCAAGGACAGCTATATCCCCGATCTGGTCAGCACCAACGGAGGCATCCTCTGGCTGGAGCTGGAGGGCAGCTGCTATGGCGATAACGGCACCGGCGACGAGATCGGCATGTTCGGCGGCTTTGACACCGTTATCATCACCGGCAGCGGCACACTGACACTGGCGCAGAATATTGAGTCCGGCACCGGCAAACAGCCCTGGCCCGCGCTGGTCGTGTACGGCGTGGATGTCACCGTTCCCGGCCTGTCCTTGACCGCCAACAGCACTCCGGATGACACAGCCAACCTGGTGGTGCAGCTGGGCTGTCTGACCGTGGAGGACATGGCCTTTGTCAGCGGAGACGCCTGTGTCACCGGCGGCGCTTTGACGGTGCGGCAGCTGATAGACTGCGCCCGCCTGGTGTGCTGGGGCGGAGAGACATCCCTGGCCGACGGCTGGGGCTTCGGCCAGGACAACGCGGATATGACACCCACTGTGTTCCTCAATGGCGGCGCTTTCCGCACGGAAAGCTGGATGCCGGAGAACATTGAATATCAGCTGTGGCAGGGCAGTATCACCGCGCCCGGCGTCCGCAATTGGCCGGGCACGCATCTGCTGAGCGACGATGTGGAGATCAGCGATCCCCTGGATCAGTAATAACGGCACCTGTGTACGCCGCCGCGCCAAAATGGCGCGGCGGTTTTCTTTGCGCGTCGGCAGCATTCTTGTGATGCACCTCCTAAAAAACCAAGAAACTTGTTGACTACGCTACTGTATCACAAGATTCTTGTTATGTCAAGGACAAAATCACAAGATTCTTGAGATTTATTGTTGACAAAACCAAAAATTCAGAGTAATATATGTTTATAAATCGTTGAGATATGTTTTAGGAGGTGACCGCCGTGTCCTTTGGCGAGCAAATGCGCCGTCGGCGCGAGGAACTGGGGTTAAGCCGCCAGCAGCTGGCGGATCGACTGGGTGTTTCCGTGTCCGCCGTGGGCAATTATGAGACCGGCGTCAGCGCTCCCAAGGAGGGTGTGCTGCTGCGGCTGTTCGATGCGCTGGAGACAGATCCCAACTATCTCTATCGCAGCAGCTACCGCGCTGTCCCCGACCACAGCGACGAAGAGCGCTGCCTGCTGGCCAAATACCGGGAGCTGCCCCTGTCCGGGCGGCAGACCGTCCACACGCTGGTGGATGCGCTGACTGTGATGACCGACGACCTCCGCGCCGCCGCGCCCGCCGCTGAAGCGCGGATGATCCCGCTGTACACCTCGCCTGCCGCCGCGGGCTTTGCCGCGCCGGTGTTCGGCGAGGACTATGAGCTGATCCCTGTCACCGGCGATGTGCCGCCGGGGGCGGAGCTGGCCGTGCATATCCAGGGCGACTCCATGGCCCCGGTGATCGCCGATGGTTCGGTGGTCTATGTAAACCACGATCCCCTGCAGAACGGCGATGTGGGCATTTTCTGCGTGGACGGCGACATGCTGTGCAAGCAGTACTGCCGGGATGCCCTGGGCATGGTGTACCTGTTCTCGCTGAACAGGAAGCGCGCGGATATGGACGTGATATTCCGCCGGGGCAGCGGCCGCAGCCTTACCTGCTTCGGCCGGGTGATGCTCCACGCCCAGCCCCTGCCGGAGGGACACATATAGCAGGAGGTACAAAATGGAGCTGATCGTAAAGCATTTTTCAGAGCTCAGCACAGATGAGTGGTATGCCATCTGCAAGCTGCGGATATCCGTTTTTGTCGTCGAGCAAAAATGCCCCTATCAGGAGATCGATGACGCAGACAGAGATGCGTATCACGTCTGGCTGCAGGACGGGGCCGACATCAAGGCCTATGCGCGGGTGCTGCCGCCGGGCGCAGCTTTCCCATCCGCGGCCATCGGACGTGTGATCGCCGTAGAGCGGCGGTGCGGTCTGGGCCGCCGGATCGTTGAGGCCGCGATAGAAGCCGCAAAAGAAAAAATGATGGCGGATAAAATCACCATCGAAGCGCAGACATATGTTCGCTCCCTGTACGAAAAACTTGGTTTTGCACCGACCTCCGGGGTGTTTTTAGAGGATGGCATCCCGCATATACAAATGCAGCTGACGCTGTGAGCATAACGCGTAAAATGCAAAGCAGCCCGCCTCTTTCGAGGTGGGCTGCTTCTGTGCTGTTTTACAGGATAAATCCCCCGTCGCAGGTGAGCACCTGCCCGGTGATGAACGACGCCTTTTCATCCGCCAGAAAGCTGACGGCGGCGGCGATGTCCTCCGGTGTGCCCAGACGGCCCAGCGGTGTCTCCTGCGCCAGCTGGGGCAGCACCTCCGGCGGGAGGGCGTCCAGCATATCGGTCTTGATGACACCCGGCGCTACGCAGTTTACCCGTATGCCCGTGGGCGCCAGCTCCGACGCCAGCGACCGCGTCAGCGCGATCAGTGCGCCCTTGGTGGCGGAATACGTCACCTCGCAGCTGGCGCCCCGCAGGCCCCAGATGGACGATACGTTGATGATGCAGCCGGCGTGCTCGTGGAGCATATGGGGCAGCACCGCCTGTATGGTATGGAACGCCCCGTCCACGTTCACGGCGAAATACCGGTGCCACAGGGCGTCAGTGATGTTCTGAAACAGCGCCTGTCCCGCCACGCCGGCGTTGTTCACCAGCAGCGACACGGGGCCGAACTCGCCCTCCACACGCCGCACCATCTCGTTCACCTGCACCCGGTGCGCCACGTCTGCCTGCACCGCCATGGCGCGGCCGCCGGCGGCGGTGATCTCGTCCACCAGAGACATGGCACAGTCCTGCCGTTCCCGGTAGTTGACGCACACGGCGTAGCCGTCAGATGCCAGACGGCGGGCCACCGCCCGCCCGATGCCGCGGGAGGAGCCGGTCACCAGTGCGATCTTGTTCATGGGATCATCCCCTTTTCACAGTCTTTGCCCTTGAGTATAGCAAATTCCCATAGGAAAGGCAAGAAAAGTGTTGACAAACCGGAGTTGATAGGGTAATATACTATCGTTGTCTGCGCGGTTAGCTCAGCTGGTAGAGCACATGCTTGACGTGCATGGGGTCACAGGTTCGAGTCCTGTACCGCGCACCATAATGCCACCGTAATTTTGATAGAATTACGGTGGCATTTTTCTATGCCCGAAAACCGCTGGATACAAGGCTTTTCGGCTGTTTCAGCGCATAAGCGAACCCCGCTGCAGAGCAATTCTGCGGTGGGGTTTCGTGCGTTTTACGGCTATCGGGGCCTTCTGCTTTGCTGTAATCGTTAAACAGCCGAGTAATCGTTGAACTACTGCGGGTAATCGTTAAACATCCACATCATTAAGATAATCTTTCGCTGAACATTTCATTGCGGTTCCCGTTCTGCTTTGTGCATTCGCCAAGCCTGCGAATAGGACGGGGTGCAATCATTCATCTTGCACTGTTCTAATACATCTTGTTGGCGGCTTTCATTGAGATACGAAAGTTCCACACCGACGGACAGTGCAATTTCACCTTTATCCATCTTTTCGAGAAATTCCGGAATAAGATAAGTCAGGCGGATATAGCGTTGCACTTATCTGCCGCTGTCTGTATCGGAAATATTATCACGGGACTTGTGGCCAACTTGTCCACAAGCGATGCCTTGATGGGATACTGCCTCCATTTTCATTTTATAAGCAAAACCTTCGCAGCCGCTTTTATTGAAACGAGTCCCATCAAAAACATGCGAGAACGTCTTGCTTTTCTGAAGGACAGTGTTATAATGGTTAGAGGCGACTAACGCGGAATGAATGAAAGAGAAAGGAAGAAGAATGGGAGTTTCATATAACAGATTGTGGAAGCTGCTGATTGATAAAAAGATGAGCGCATCAGACATATCGTCATCAGACATATTGGCAGAAGATTCAGGAAGAAACAAAGGGAACGGGAAATATGCTCTGTTCCATCAAGATGTTTGAGGAAAGCGAGCGTCTGCATTCCGTTCAGGAGGAAGAAACGATCAAGGTTGAGAAAATTCGTGGACATATCGTTTTTATCGGGACGGAGGATGACACCTTGTGGAATGCGGCGAAGTATATCCGCCGGATGGACGAACGGCTGAAGACCCATGCACATTCCTGCACCTATGATGTTTGCGTCCGTCCTTACGGTACACACTTTTGCTTCCCGGAATCTATGCTGAAAATGATGCTGCCATTCGGCAAAAAATTCGCGTTGGGCTGCTTCTTCCGCTCCGCAAAGCTCCACGCAAGGGAATGCGAGCAAACAAGAAAGGACATTGACTCCGTAGTCGAACGGGCGTTAAGCATGTGGTGATATGAGATGAGCCTTCTATATAGCATATTAAAACCAATCGTAAAGACGGTGGTGAAGGGC
>CAVGEC010000021.1:0-23973 GCA_963628195.1 Bacteroidaceae bacterium | reverse complement strand
AAAAGGAGAACGGTATGCCGAGAAAGGTTACACTGGAAAATACAAGAAATATCGGCATCATGGCCCACATTGATGCAGGAAAGACCACTACGACAGAGCGCATTCTGTACTACACGGGTGTGAACTACAAGTTGGGCGAGACTCATGAAGGCACCGCGACCATGGACTGGATGGAGCAGGAGCAGGAGCGTGGTATCACCATCACCTCCGCCGCTACCACCTGCTACTGGAAGGGCTCCAAGGATCAGTTCCCCCAGACGCGTATCAACATCATTGACACACCGGGTCATGTGGACTTTACTGTGGAGGTGGAACGTTCTCTGCGCGTGCTGGACGGCTCCGTCACCGTCATGTGTGCCAAGGGCGGTGTGGAACCCCAGTCCGAGACTGTGTGGCGTCAGGCCGATCACTACCATGTCCCCCGGATGATCTACGTCAACAAGATGGACATCACCGGCGCGGATTTCTATCATGTGCTGGATATGGTGCATGACCGTCTGAAGGCCAACGCTGTCCCCATCCAGCTTCCCATCGGGAAGGAGGATACCTTCAAGGGTATCATCGACCTGGTGGAGATGGATGCCGATATCTATTACGATCAGTTGGGCAAGGATATGCGCGTGGAGCCTATCCCTGAGGATATGGTCGACCTTGCCAACGAGTACCGCGAGAAGCTGCTGGATGCTGTCTCCATGTTCGATGATGAGATCATGGAGCTGTATCTGGAGGGGAAGGAGATCCCCACCGCCAAGATCCGCGCCGCCATCCGCCAGGCCACCTGTGCCGTGGAGATGGTGCCTGTGACCTGCGGCTCCAGCTATCGCAACAAGGGCGTTCAGAAGCTGCTGGATGCCATCGTGGACTACATGCCTGCCCCCACCGATGTGCCGGCCATCAAGGGTGTTAACCCCAAGACCGACGCGGAGGAGGACCGCAAGTCTTCCGATGACGAGCCCTTCGCAGCCTTGGCGTTCAAGATCATGACCGATCCCTATGTGGGCCGTCTGAGCTTCTTCCGTGTCTACTCCGGCACGCTGACCACCGGTTCCTCCGTGCTGAATGCCACCAAGGGCAAGCGCGAGCGTATGGGCCGCATCCTGCAGATGCACGCCAATCACCGTGAGGATATCGAGGCCGTCTACTCCGGCGACATTGCCGCCGTGGTGGGCTTGAAGAACACCACCACCGGCGACACCCTGTGTGATGAGAAGCATCCCATCATTCTGGAGTCCATGGAGTTCCCGGAACCCGTGATCCGTGTGGCCATCGAGCCCAAGACCAAAGCCGGCCAGGAGAAGATGAGCGTCGCTTTGGCCAAGCTGGCCGAGGAGGATCCCACCTTCCGCACCTACACCGACGAAGAGACGGGCCAGACCATCATCGCCGGTATGGGCGAGCTGCACCTGGAGATCATCGTGGATCGTCTGCTCCGCGAGTTTAAGGTGGAGGCCAATGTGGGCGCGCCCCAGGTGGCGTACAAGGAAACGATCCGCAAGGCTGTGGATCAGGATACCAAGTATGCCCGCCAGTCCGGCGGTAAGGGCCAGTACGGTCATGTGAAGATCCACGTTGAGCCCAACGAGTCCGGCAAGGGCTATGAGTTCGTCAACGCCGTGGTGGGCGGCGCCATCCCCAAGGAGTATATCCCCGCTATCGATGCCGGTATCCAGGGCGCTATGCTCTCCGGCACTGTGGCTGGCTATCCCGTGGTGGATGTCAAGGTCACCCTGTACGACGGCTCTTATCACGAGGTGGACTCCTCCGAGATGGCGTTCAAGATCGCCGGCTCTATGGCTTTCAAAGAGGCTATGCGCAAGGCGGATCCCACGCTGCTGGAGCCCATCATGAAGGTCTGTGTCATCGTCCCCGATGAGTACATGGGAGACGTCATCGGCGATCTGAACGCACGCCGCGGCCAGATCCAGGGCTACGAGATGCGCTCCGGCGCCCAGCAGATCGACGCGTTTGTGCCTCTGGCCGAGATGTTCGGCTATGCCACCGATCTGCGCTCCCGCACCCAGGGCCGTGGTCAGTATACCATGGAGCCCAGCCACTATATCGAGCTGCCCAAGGGACTGCAGGAGAAGCTCATTGCCAAGCGCACCGGCAAGGAAAATTTCTAAAACCGTAATTTACGATTGATTTTCCGCCGCAAATACTGTAAAATGGCAGTGTTAGACTGTAACGCTGCCCCACACACGACACAAAACTGTTAAGGAGGATTTTTTCAAATGGCTAAGCAGAAATTTGAGAGAACTAAGCCCCACGTTAACATCGGCACCATCGGTCACATCGACCATGGTAAGACCACCCTGACCGCCGCTATCACCAAGTACCTGGCCATGCAGGGCAAGGCGGAGTATACCGATTACTCCTCCATCGATAAGGCTCCCGAAGAGCGCGAGCGTGGTATCACCATCAACACCGCTCACGTTGAGTACGAGACCGAGAAGCGTCACTACGCTCACGTCGACTGCCCGGGCCACGCCGACTATATCAAGAACATGATCACCGGTGCTGCCCAGATGGACGGCGCTATCCTGGTCATCGCCGCCTCCGACGGCCCCATGGCTCAGACTCGTGAGCACCTGTTGCTGGCCCGCCAGGTGAACGTTCCTTCCGTGCTGGTGTTCCTGAACAAGTGCGACCAGGTCGACGATGAGGAGCTGCTGGAGCTGGTCGAGATGGAAGTCCGCGAGCTGCTGGACTTCTACGGCTTCCCTGGCGACGATACCCCCATCATCCGCGGCAGCGCTCTGAACGCTCTGGTTTCCGAGTCCACCGATCCCAACGCTCCTGAGTATGCCTGCATCAAGGAGCTGATGGACGCTGTTGACGAGTGGATCCCCACTCCCGACCGCAAGGAGGATATGCCCTTCCTGATGCCCGTCGAGGACGTGTTCACCATCTCTGGCCGTGGTACCGTGGCTACCGGCCGTGTGGAGCGTGGTAAGCTGAACCTGAACGAGAAGGTCGAGATCGTCGGCCTGTCCGAGGAGAAGCGCGAGACCGTCGTTACCGGTATCGAGATGTTCCACAAGCTGCTGGACTACGCTGAGGCCGGCGATAACATCGGCGCCCTGCTGCGTGGTGTTGCCAAGACCGAGATCGAGCGCGGCCAGGTTCTGTCCAAGCCCGGTTCCATTCATCCCCACACCAAGTTCGTTGGCCAGGTCTACGTTCTGACCAAGGACGAGGGCGGCCGTCACACCCCCTTCTTCAACAACTATCGTCCCCAGTTCTACTTCCGTACCACCGACGTGACCGGCGTCATCACTCTGCCCGAAGGCACTGAGATGTGCATGCCCGGCGATAACGTCGACATGAAGGTCGAGCTGATCACCCCCATCGCCATTGAGAACGGTCTGCGTTTCGCTATCCGTGAGGGTGGCCGTACCGTGGGTTCCGGCGTCGTTATCGAGATCGACGAGTAATTGGCCCCACAGGGACTAAGCTATAAAAAGAGGAAGCCGTAAGGCTTCCTCTTTTTTGGCTCTGAGCCGTAAACGAAGCGTCATTGTTCTGCCAAATACGGCGGAATGCGTTCAGATACTACACCCCCGGATATTCCAGCCCGTGCTGGAATCCGCCTTTTCCGGTGGACACGATGTCCCCGCCGATCAGCACGTCTCCGCAGAGATACAGATTGGCCTGTACGCCGCTCTCTATCCCCGGATAGTTGGTCACCCGGAAGGTATACCGCCGCACAGGCTGCCCCGCGTAGTCGGCGAAGGCAAAACCCTGCTCAGCCTGCATGGCTGCGTAGTCACTCCATGTATCGCCTAATTCCTGAGGCAGCTGCAGGTCCAGCGTCTCGATAGGTGCGGCCTCTGTCTGCCAGCCCTGTGTCTGCAAATATTCGGTCATGGCCGCCGTGTCTGTCAGTGTGATGGCTGTGTCTTTGCCGCCAAAGCAGCCCGCCAGCACTACAGCCGCCGCGGCTACCGCCAGAATGGCCCCCGCCGCGGCTATGTGCCGCTTAGATATATGTAATACCATCATATTCATCACCTCATAATTACCTATTTCCCTTCCGATGAAAATATGCTATCATAATGCGTAACACCGTTCCGTGTCAAGGACGGATAGGAGAGGGGAGAGCCATATGGAGCGCTTGGATAAATTGCTGTCGTCCACGGGGCGCTGGTCCCGCCGCGAGGTAAAGGAACTGGTGCGCCGCGGCCAGATCCGTGTCAACGATGCCGTTGCCGCCTCCGCTGAGGAGAAATACGACGCCGCTGCCGTTCGGATCACCGTCTCCGGCCAGCCGGTGGCTCTTCGCCGTTTTACCTACGTTATGCTTTACAAGCCCGCTGGTGTCCTCACCGCCACCGAGGATAAGCGCCAACCCACCGTCTTGGAACTGCTGCCGGCCCCTCTGCGCCGTATCGGCCTCTCTCCGGTGGGACGGCTGGATAAGGATACCGAGGGCCTGCTGCTGCTGACCAACGACGGTGAGCTGACCCATCGGCTGCTGAGCCCCAAATACCATGTGGACAAGCGCTACTTCGCCCGCGTGGACGGCGATCTGTCCCCGGCGGACGTCTCCGTCTTCGCTGCCGGCATGACTTTGGGTGATGGGCTGACATGCCTGCCTGCCGGACTGGAACTGCTGCCGGAGGCGCGTACCTGCATCGTTACCCTCCGCGAGGGCAAGTTTCACCAGGTCAAACGCATGCTGGCTGCCTGCGGCGCGCCGGTGCTGTACCTCAAGCGATTGGCCATGGGGCCCCTGCTGCTGGACGGTTCTCTGGCGCCTGGGGATCACCGCTTGTTGTCCGACGAAGAGGTGTTTGCGCTGTACCGTGTATGCTCCCTGTGATTTTTTTGACAGAACAACAAAAATCCCGACAAGGTTTTTGTGGAAAAGATAAAAAAATACTTGCATAATCGTGATTATGACGATATAATAGGAGAAACAACTGAGCAGATTGCACAAAGTACCGTCGCGGGATTTGCGGGAGGATCACATTATGTCCGGAAGAATTTTCCAGAACTCCGTACTCCAATTCAAAGAAACGACTGACCGCACCATCGGTGTTATTGACGCCGAGGGCACCGTCATCGCCTGCAGCGAGCTGACGGCGATCGGCAAGAAATGGGGCAAATATGTGGAGCCCATTGCCGCCGCCGAGGGCACATGTGTGGCGCTGGAGGGCAAGTGCTTCAAGGCGCTGCCCAGCTGGGGCAATACCTTTGACTATGCCGTGTTTGCCACCGGCGACGACAGCATGAGCCGAACGGTCTGCTCCATGGCAGCCGTGGCGCTGAATGCTGCCAAGGGGTATTACGAGGAGAAGCACGACAAGGGCTCGTTCATCAAGAATATTATCTCCGACAATATCCTTATCAGTGATATTTATATGCGCGCCAAGGAACTGCATGTGGCTGCAGAGGTGGCCCGCGGCGTGTTTGTTGTCCGCCCCGTGGATGACCGTCTGGACGCTGTGCCTGTGGATGTGATCCAGGGCATGTTCCCGGATCGTCAGAACGATTTCGTCCTCAGCGTGGGTGAGCACGATGTGGCACTTATCCACCAGATGGATGAGAATACCACCGCCAAGGATATGGAGGCCGTGGCCGCCCGCATCGAGGAGGCCCTGCGCGCCGACGGCGAGAGCCGTGTGTTTGTGGGTATCGGTACCCTGGCCCTGCATCTGCGCGACTTGGCCAAGAGCTATAAGGAGGCCCAGATCGCCATTGAAGTGGGCAAGGTCTTTGACACCGAGCGCTATGTGGTCAACTACGAGAACCTGGGTATTGGCCGTCTGATCTATCAGCTGCCCACCACCCTCTGTGAAATGTTCCTGCAGGAGGTGTTCAAGAAGAACCCCATCGATGCGCTGGATCAGGAGACGCTGTTTACCATCTATAAATTCTTTGAGAATAACCTCAACGTTTCCGAGACGGCCCGCAAGCTGTTTGTCCACCGCAATACCCTGGTCTACCGTCTGGAGAAGATCAAGAAGCTGACAGGCCTTGACCTCCGTGAGTTTGACGATGCGATCACCTTCAAGGTCGCCCTCATGGTCAAGAAGTATCTCACCAGCCGCGGCATCAACGCGTAAGTGTATATGCAAAGGGTGCCCTGCAGGGCGCCCTTTTTATGCGCTGCATAAAGGTTCCTTTTTTGGGAACTTTTGGGGCGGAAGGACCGTCTAAAAAACAAGCAATGCGCGGCGGGGCAAATTCAAAATATTTTCATATCTTTCCTGTTGCCATTTTGTAACTATTTATATATAATGGTATTTGTGGCCACATTTGGACACAATATGTTGCATTTTGACGGACAGGAGCGCTGCTATGATTCGTTTGATAGACGCCGAAAAGATATATGACAACGGTACCCACGCCCTCAAGGGCGTCTCCTTTACCGTAGACGACGGAGAATTCGTCTTTCTGGTGGGCCCCTCCGGCTCCGGCAAGTCCACCATCATCAAGCTGCTCACCGGCGAAGTGGTACCCACCGCCGGCCGCGTGATGGTCAACGGCTTCTCTATGAGCCGTATCGCCGAGCGCCAGCTGCCCTACATGCGCCGTACCATCGGCGTTATTTTCCAGGATTTCCGCCTGATCTCCAACAAGACCGTCCATGACAATCTGGCCCTGGCTATGCGGGCCGTGGGCGCCAGCCCGCGGGAACTGAAAAACCGTATCCCCTATGTGCTGGAGCTGGTGGGCCTGGCCGATAAAGAAAACAACTATCCCGACCAGCTGTCCGGCGGCGAGCAGCAGCGTGTGGCCATCGCCCGTGCTCTGGTCAATAACCCCTCCACCATTGTGGCCGACGAGCCCACCGGCAACCTGGATCCTGCCCGCTCTCTGGAAATCATGACGCTTCTGGAGCGTATCAATGCGCTGGGAACCACCGTCATTGTCGTCACCCACGAGCGGGGCCTGGTCAACCACTTCAACAAGCGGATCATCCTGCTCAACGATGGCTGTGTCATCGGCGACGGTCTGGGCAGCTACGAGGTGTGATATGAAGCACGATTTCAAGTTTTTTGTCAAAGAGGGCGCGGGGAATATGTTCTCCCACGGGTTCATGTCCTTTGCTGCCATCAGTGTTACCGTGGCCTGCCTGCTGATTATGGGCACATTCACACTGGTGGCTTATAACGCCAACGAGAATCTGGCCGATCTGCAGCAGGAGAACGCCATCGTGGCCTTTGTGGATGAGACCTTGGAGGAGAGCGAGGCGCGTACTCTGCAGGTGCAGATCGAGAATACAGAGAACGTGGCCGACTGTACCTTCGTCACCCGTACCGAGGCCCGCGATGCCTATGTGGAGAAATACGATGACTCCGACGTGTACGGCGACCTGGATCCCACAGTGTTCCGCCACCGCTTTGTCATCCACGTCACCGATGCTGACCGCATCATGGAGACTAAGACCGCTGTGGAGAATATCCCCGGTGTTGCCAAGGCCCGTGCCGACGAGGCTGTGGCCAACGGCTTTACCACCGTCCGCAACGTGGCCAGTGTCATCTCCATTGCCCTTATCGCCATATTGCTGCTGGTGTCCGTGTTCATTATCTCCAACACCATCAAACTCACCACCTTTGACCGCCGCGATGAGATCGCCATCATGAAGATGGTGGGCGCCACCAACGGCTTTATCCGCTGGCCCTTCGTGTATGAGGGCCTGCTGCTGGGCCTGTTCAGCGCCGTTATCGCCTTCGGCCTTCAGTGGGGACTGTACGCCGCTGTGGCCCAGGGCATTGCCAATTCCGATACGCTGCAGATACTGAATGTTGTCCCCTTTACCCGTATATGGCAGTTCGTGGCCCTGGTGTTCCTGGGCACCGGCATCCTGGTGGGTGTAGGCGGCAGCCTCACCGCCATTCGCCGCTTCCTCCGTGTGTAAGAGAAAGGAGTGCTCCATGAAGCCCGCAAAACGTTTCCTCTGCGCCGTTCTGGCCCTCCTGATGCTGTTGGGAACAGCCGCCGTTGTTTCCGTCCGTCCTGCCTACGCGGAAAAGACGCAGGCGGAACTGGAAGAGGAACAGCAAAAAGCCGCTCAGATCGCTGCGTTGGAGCAGAAGAAAAAAGAGCAGCAGGAAAAGCTGAAGGAACTGGAGAAGCAGATTGCCGAGGCCAAGGCCAAGAAAAACGACGTCATGGCCACCAAGAATTTGCTGGATCAGCGCAACCAGCTTCTGCTGGAGCAGATCGACGATACCCAGAACCAGATCGACGATGCCGCTGCCCAGATCGCCCGCTATGAGCTGCTGGAGCAGGAGCAGTATGAACTGTTCTGCCAACAGGTGCGCAGCGAGGAGGAGCGGGGCAGCCTCAGCTACCTGTCCGTTCTGTTTAAGGCCACCAGTATGGCGGATCTGCTGAACCGCATGGAGTTCGTCAACGAGGTGGCGGAGTACAACAAGACCATCATCTCCGAGCTGAAAGAGACGCGGGAAAATATTAAGGCCGAAAAGGCCGCTATGGAGGCCAAGGAGGCTGAGCTGGGACAGCAGCAGGACGAGCTGCAGGACAAGCTGGACGAGACGACCAAGCTCGTGAACGAGTACGCCGCCGACCAGAAGGCATTGGAGCAGCTGCATGCGGCAGAGGAAAAGGCGGCAGACGAGATCGATGCGCAGCTCGAACAGCTTATTGCCGATTCCGACGTGGTGCCCGGCAGCGACGGTTTCATCTGGCCTGTCAGCACCAGTAAGATGATCAGTTCTCCCATCGGCTCCCGTGTGGCCCCCGGCGGCTTCGGCAGCACCAACCACAAGGGTGTGGATATCTGCAATGTTTACTATACCAGCAGTGTCTACGCGGTCAAGAGCGGCAAGGTGATCCTTACCAACACCAGCGGCTATGGCGGCGGCTATGGCAACTATGTGGTCATCGACCACGGCGGCGGCCTGACAACGCTGTACGCCCACATGAGCATGGTCAAAGTTTCTCAAGGCGATGTCGTGTCGCAGGGAACGGTCATCGGCGTCACCGGCAACACCGGTGCCTCCACCGGACCTCACTTGCACTATGAGGTCCGCATAACCACTGTAGTGAACGGCAAGAACAAGACCGTCTATCAGAACCCGCTGGATTATCTGCCCGGCTACATCAAGGCCTGGTAAATGCTGACATATTAAAAAATGCTGTTCCATAGAGTGGAACAGCATTTTTTGTTTTCTGCCGGAGAGTGAGAGGAAATCGTATGATTGTTTACATAATGCTAAGTCGGAAAACGGAGCTGTCCATGGTGACGGCGGAGGGGCTGCCTGTGTGGCGGCTGGAGGTGGGGCGGGGACTTTTCGCCCGTCACAGTGCCCTGCGCCTGCTGCGGAACCTGTATGGCTCCGGTGTCCGCCGCTGCATTTGTCCCGATGACACCCTGCGTACCTTTCCGGAAAAGGTAAACATAACACAATACTCCTCTCTGCCGCTGCGGCTGGCGCTGCTGGACGGCATACTGGATATCCTCTGCCCTGACGGCCTGCAAAATGCCGCCGTCCGCCTTCGCTGCGGCGGGGGAGGGGAGAGCGCCGCCCGCGCCGCCCTGCCGGTGCTGGTCCGCCGTGCCCGCTGTATCTGCCTGGATATGCCGGATCCCGCTCCGCTGGCCCGCGAGCTGCTCTACCGCTGGGGCGTCTCCGTCGGGGACGGAGGCCGCCCCGTTGTCCTCACCGTCCTCTGCGGCGATGCGCCGCCCGTTCCGCCCGATGGCACCGTCCTCTGGCTGACACCCGACTGCGCCTGCCGCCAGCGGGTGATCTGGACGTCTCCCCGTGCTGCCCGGCTGCCCCTGGCGGCCACGGAATCCCTGGCCGCCGCTCTGTTGGAGGCCGGCAAATGGCTTCCATCAGACATTCATATCACATCCTTGCTTGACATACGCCCCGAAAGTCACTATAATGCAACGTGATATATTGTTTGTACCCCGCAAAGGCGGGTATCCTAACGGATAGAAAGGGAAGTGCACCATGGCAAAGGAATTCAAAATGAGCCAGGCCCGTTACGACGAGCTGAAGAAAGAATTGGATTACAGCAAGACTACCCGCGCCGACGAGGTGGCGGAGCTCATCAAAGAGGCCCGCGGCTTCGGCGACCTCAGCGAAAACAGTGAATATGACGAGGCGAAGAACGAGCAGGGTAAACTCTATTCCCGCATCGCTGAGCTGGAGGATATCCTGCTTCATGCCGTGATCGTGGACGAGTCCGAGATGGACTCCGATAAGATCTCCATCGGCTGCACTGTCACCGTCACCAATATGGACACGCGAAAGCAGCTGCCCGCCTATAAGATCGTCGGATCTCAGGAGGCCGACGTGATGAGCCGCGCCATCAGCGAGGACTCACCCTTTGGCAAGGCGCTGATGGGCCGCAAGGCGGGCGATGAAGTAACTGTAGAGGCGCCCAAGGGCGTCATCCACTACCGTATCGACACCATCGAAAGATAAGCACCGCCGTCACCGGCGGCAGATATACAAAGGAGGCTGCACCATGGCAGACGAGACCAACCGCAACGTGACCGAACAGCCCCAGGATATGGGCGAATTGCTGCGCATCCGCCGCGAAAAGCTGAAGGCGCTGCAGGACGAGGGCCGCGATCCCTTTACCATCACCAAGTTCGATGTCACCCATCACACCCAGGATATCAAGGACAACTTCGACGCTATGGAGGGCAAACCCGTCTCCGTGGCCGGCCGTCTTATGAGCAAGCGCGGCATGGGCAAGGTGTCCTTCTGCGATCTGCAGGACAAGACCGGCCGCATCCAGATCTATGCCCGCAAGGACGAGATGGACGAGGATACCTATAACCGCTTCAAGAAGTACGACATCGGCGACATCGTGGGTGTCAACGGCGAGGTGTTCCGCACCCAGCGGGGCGAGATGTCCGTCCGCGCCCATGACATTACCCTGCTCAGCAAGTCTCTGCGCCCGCTGCCGGAGAAGTTCCACGGCCTCACCGACAAGGAGATCCGCTACCGCCAGCGCTACGTTGACCTGATCATGAACCCCGAAAGCAAGCGGAACTTCGAGATCCGCAGCCAGTTCGTGGCCTTCCTGCGCCGCTATCTGGACGGTCTGGGCTTCATGGAGGTAGAGACGCCTGTCCTCAGCCCCATCGCCGGCGGCGCCAATGCCCGGCCCTTCATCACCCACCACAACGCGCAGGATATTGACATGTACATGCGCATCGCCACCGAGCTACACCTCAAGCGGCTGATCGTGGGCGGCATGGAGCGCGTGTACGAGGTGGGCCGTATCTTCCGCAACGAGGGCATGGACACCAAGCATAACCCGGAGTTTACTACCTGCGAGCTGTACCAGGCCTACACTAATCTGGACGGCATGATGGATATCCTTGAGGGCATCCTCACCGGCGCCGCCAAGGAGATTCTGGGTACCTACCATGTTCAGTGGCTGGGCCACGATATCGATCTTACACCCTCCTGGCAGCGCGTTACCATGGCCGACGCAGTGAAGAATGTCACCAGCGCGGACTTTATGGCCTGCATCGGTGACGCCGATAAGGGCGTAGAGCTGGCCAAGAGCGTGGGCGTGGATATGGACGGCGTGCCCCACACCTGGGGCAACGCCCTGTACGAGACCTTTGATCAGAAGGTGGAGGAGACATTGATCCAGCCCACCTTCATCACCATGTACCCCGTAGAGGTCAGCCCTCTGGCCAAGCGCAGCCCTGTGCAGCCCGAACTCACCGAGCGCTACGAGATGTTTATCTGCGGCTGCGAGATGGGCAACGCCTTCTCCGAACTGAACGATCCTATCGATCAGTACCAGCGCTTCAAGGCCCAGGCCGAAAAGCGTGCCAACGGCGACGAGGAGGCCGATATGATGGACGAGGACTTCGTCATGGCACTGGAGTACGGCATGCCTCCTACCGGCGGTCTGGGCTTCGGTATCGACCGCTGCGCCATGATGCTCTGCGGTACCGATTCCATCCGCGACGTCATCCTGTTCCCCACCATGAAGCCGCTGGATAACTGATCCGCTTACCGAAAACCACCCTTTACGGGGTGGTTTTTTTCGCCCCCTCTTGCCAAATCTGCCGGAAAATAGTATGATAGGCATACCGCCGTACACATGGCGCGTACAGTAGAACAAACATCATCAGGAGGTACGCCATGTACACCATTACCGACCTCTACGATCTGACACATACTATGGCGGGGGACTACCTCTCCTGCTTTACCTATCCCTGGGAGGCGCTGGCCGGCCTGGCCGACCATATCCGTACCCTGGGGGCTGCCCTGGGCAGCGACTATCTGCCGTTCGGTCCGGAGGTCTGGGTGCACCGGACGGCCCATGTGGCCCCCACCGCCTCCATCGCCGGCCCCTGCATCATCGGCCCGGAGACGGAGGTGCGCCACTGCGCCTTTATCCGCGGCAGCGCCCTGGTGGGCGCCCACTGCGTGGTGGGCAACTCCGTGGAGCTGAAAAACGTCATCCTGTTCGACAATGTGCAGACGCCCCATTACAACTATGTGGGCGACTCCATCCTGGGCTATAAGTCCCACATGGGCGCCGGTTCCATTACCTCCAATGTCAAGTCCGACAAGACACACGTCGTGGTCACCGATGGCGCGGAGCGTATCGACACCGAGCGGAAGAAGGTCGGCGCCATGCTGGGAGACTTTGTGGAGGTGGGCTGCAACAGCGTTTTGAACCCCGGCAGCGTCATCGGACGCCGCAGCCGCGTCTACCCGCTGTCCTCCGTCCGGGGCACCGTCCCGGCGGACAGCATCTACAAGCGCAGCGGCGATATCGCCGCCCAGCGCTGAAGGAGGAAAACACTATGGGCAAATATTTCGGCACCGACGGCTTCCGCGGCGAGGCCAACGTGACATTGACGGCCGATCACGCCTATCAGGTGGGCCGATTTCTGGGCTGGTACTGCGGCGAGTGTAAGCGCCGCTCCGGCGACAGCGAGCCCGCCAGGGTGGTCATCGGCAAGGATACCCGCCGCAGCAGCTATATGTTCGAGTACGCGCTGGCCTCCGGCCTGGTGGCTTCCGGTGCGGACGCCTATCTGCTCCACGTCACCACCACCCCCTCCGTGGCCTATGTGGCCCGGACAGAGGGCTTCGACTGCGGCATCATGATCTCCGCCAGCCACAATCCGTTCTATGATAACGGTATCAAGCTGATCGGGCACTCCGGCGAGAAAATGGACGAGGGTACCATCGCCCTTATCGAGGACTATCTGGACGGCCATCTGGAGGTGTTCGGTCAGGTCTGGGGCTCGCTTCCTTTGGCACAGCGGGAGCATATTGGCCGCACCGTGGATTGGTCCGCGGGCCGTAACCGCTATGTGGGCTATCTGATCTCCCTGGGCATGTTCTCCTTCAAGGGCAAAAAGGTGGGCCTGGATTGCGCCAACGGCTCCGCGTGGATGATCGCCAGAAGCGTTTTTGACGCCCTGGGCGCCGCCACTTATGTCATGGGCGACCAGCCCGACGGCTTCAACATCAACAGCGGTGTGGGCTCCACCCATATCGACGCACTCTGCCGCTTCGTGGTGGAAAAGGGCCTGGATGTGGGATTTGCCTATGACGGCGACGCGGATCGCTGCCTGGCGGTGGATGAGAAGGGCAACGTCATCACCGGCGACCATATCCTCTATATCTGCGGAAAGCACATGAAGGAACTGGGCGAACTGCCCCACAACACCGTGGTCACCACCGTCATGTCCAACTTCGGCCTCTACCGGGCCTTTGACCGTCTCGGCATCCGCTATGCCAAGACTGCCGTGGGTGATAAGTACGTCTACGAGTACATGAGCAAAAACGGCTGCGCTCTGGGCGGTGAGCAGTCCGGCCATATCATATTCTCTAAGTACGCCTCCACGGGCGACGGCATCCTCACCAGCCTCAAGCTGATGGAGGTCATGCTGGAGAGCAAGCAGTCCATGAGTAAGCTGACCGAGGGCCTGACCATCTATCCCCAGGTGCTGGAGAACGTCCGTGTCAGGGATAAAGCCGCCGCCCGCCAGGATCCCGCTGTCCAGAAGGCTGTGGACGATGTGGCCCGCCGTCTGGGTGACACAGGCCGTATCCTGGTCCGCGAGTCCGGCACAGAGCCGGTGCTCCGCGTCATGGTGGAGGCTCCCGATGACGATATCTGCCGCACCTGCGTGGACGCGGTGGTGTCCGTCATCAAGCAGAACGGTCACACTGTCTGAATCAAAAATAAGGGAGCGCTGTGCGCTCCCTTATTTTTTGTTGACATTCGGGAACGATACCTATATTATAAAGAATATTCAAGAAGGGGAGGGGCATCGCCATGACCGAGCGCATCACCAGCCGCCGCAATCCGCTGCTGGAGCAAGTCCGCAAGCTGGATACCGCCGCTGCCCGCCGCAAGGCCGGGCTGTTTCTCTGCGATAGTCCCAAGCTGGTGGACGAGGCTCTGTCTCACGGCGTGCCCGTACAGTGCATCATCACCGCCGACGGTGTGCCTTTTCCGGAGAGTCTTCCGGCGGATACCCGCCGCGTCACCGTTCCCGCAGATGTGATGGCCTCCGTTTCGCCGCTGCCCACGCCGCAGGGCATGCTGGCCCTGTGTGCTCTGCCGAAGCTGACGGTCCCCGCCGCTCTGCCTCCCGGACGCTATGTGGTGCTGGACGGCGTACAGGATCCCGGCAACGTGGGTGCCGTCCTCCGCACGGCGGATGCCTTTGGCTGCACCGGTGCGCTTCTGCTTCCCGGCTGCGCCGATCCCTATGCCCTCAAGACGCTCCGCGCCTCTATGGGCGCGGTGTTCCGCCTGCCGCTCTACGCGGTGGATATCCCCCGGCTGCCCGCTCTGCTGGCCGCTGCCGGCCTGCCCCTTTATGGCACCGCCCTCCGCCACGACACTGTGGATGTCCGCAGCCGCGATCTGCGCCGCTGCGCTCTGGTCATCGGCAGCGAGGGCCGCGGCGTCCGCCCGGAGGTTTTGGCCCTCTGCACCGAGACGCTGCGCATCCCCATGTCTCCCCAATGCGAATCGCTGAACGCCGCCGCGGCCGCCGCTGTGCTGCTGTGGGAGGCCTACCGCACGGAAGGGGGTAACTGACATGTCCGTGCTGAAGTACTGGATCTGGCTGGCGTCCCTGCCCGGCCTGGGCGGCCGCGCCAAACTGCAGCTGCTGGAGCACTTCTCCTCTCCGGAGGAGGTCTATTTTGCCCCGGAGGAGGAACTTCTTCTGGCCGAGGGCATCACCAGGGCGCAGGCGCTGCTCCTCTCGGACAAATCCCTGGACCGGGCCGAGCGTATCCTGGAGGACTGCGCCAGGGACAGCCAGTTCGTCCTCACCATGGACGATGCGGCCTATCCCGCCCGTCTCCGCAATATCTACGATCCGCCCCTGCTGCTCTACGGCAAGGGTTCCCTGCCCCTGTTCGATGAAGAGGTGGCCGTCACCGTGGTAGGCACCCGCTCCTGCACGCCCTACGGTGTTCGAGCCGCCTCCCAGTTGGGATATGAGCTGGCCAAGCAGGGCGCGCTCCTGGTTTCCGGCATGGCCAAGGGCATCGACGGCGAAGCGCTCAGAGGCGCTCTCCGTGCCGGCGGCTTCACCGCTGCCGTGCTGGGCGGCGGTGTGGATGTCATCTATCCGGCGGCCAACCGCCGTCTCTATGAGGATATCGCCGTCACCGGCGTCATCCTCTCCGAATATCCGCCCGGCACCGAGCCCAGGGGCGACCACTTTCCCGTGCGCAACCGTCTGCTCAGTGCGCTGAGTTTGGCCACCTTGGTGGTGGAGGCCCCGGAGAAAAGCGGTGCCCTTATCACTGCCGCCACCGCGCTGGAGCAGGGCCGAGAGGTGTTCGCCGTTCCCGGCCCCTTTGACGCACCTATGAGCCGCGGCGCCAACGCCCTTATCCGAGAGGGCGCTGGCCTGGTCTGCGAGGCCTGGGATGTTCTCAGCTGTTACGAAAGCCGCTTCCCCCATAAGCTGCGCCCCCTGCGGGCCCAGCTGCCGCCCCTGCCCAGGGGCGCGGAAGGGGAGACCGATACCCCCGCTGTTCCCGCGGAGCCTCCGGCTCCCGCCCCGGCCCCGGCCCTGCCGGTGCTGGATATTTCCAACGGCCCGGCCGGCCTCACCGACGATCAGATCGCGGTGCTGTCCGTTCTGCGGCCCGATATCCCCACCCTCACCGACGATGCAGCGCTCCTGACCGATCTGCCCGTCCGCCGCGTTCTCTCGGCGCTGACGGTGCTGGAGATCGACGGCTACGTCTGCCGCCAGGGAGCTCGCAGCTTCCTGCGCACGGTGGAACTGAAAAAGGAGTAAATAACCTATGGCAGCAAAGAAAAACCTGGTCATCGTGGAGTCTCCGGCCAAGGCCAAGACCATCGGCAAATACCTTGGTCCCGACTATGTGGTCAAGGCCAGCATGGGCCACCTGCGTGACCTGCCCAAGAGCACCCTGGGCGTGGACGTGGACGGCGACTTCACCCCCAACTACCGTCCCATCAAGGGCAAAGAGGACATCATCAAGGATCTCAGAACCACCGCCGACAAGAGCAAGGCCGTCTATCTGGCCACCGACCCGGACCGCGAGGGCGAGGCCATCAGCTGGCATCTGCAGCATCTGCTGGAGCTGCCGGATGACAAGGCCCAGCGTGTGACCTTCAACGAGATCACCAAAAAGGTGGTGCAGGACTCCATTCAGCATCCCCGCGCTATCGACCAGAACCTGGTGGACGCCCAACAGGCCCGCCGTGTGCTGGACCGCATCGTGGGCTATCAGCTGTCCCCGCTGCTGTGGAAAAAGATCCGCCGCGGTCTGTCCGCGGGCCGTGTCCAGTCTGTGGCCATCCGTCTGGTGGCCCAGCGGGAAAAGGAGATCGCTGAGTTCGTGCCCCAGGAGTACTGGACGCTGGACGTTCAGCTGCAGAACCACGCCCAGGCGCCCTTCACCGCCCACTACTACGGCGTGAACGGCAAGAAGTACGAGCCTAAGGACGAGGCTGATACCCAGCGTATTGTGGCGGAACTGCAGAAGGAGGAGTTCTCCGTCAAAACCGTCAAGCGCACCGATAAGCAGCGCAGCCCCACGCCGCCCTTCACCACCTCCAGCCTGCAGCAGGAGGCCTCTCGCAAACTGAATATGACGCCCCGCCGCACTATGGCCATTGCCCAGCAGCTGTACGAGGGCGTGGACATCACCGGCGAGGGCACCGTGGGCCTGATTACCTACATGCGTACCGACTCGCTGCGTATCTCTGATGAGGCCCAGGCCCAGGCGAAAGAACTGATCTGCTCCCGCTACGGCGCGGCCTATTACCCCGATGTCCCCCGTAAGTACAAGACCAAAGCCGGGGCGCAGGACGCCCACGAGGCCATCCGTCCCTCCGATCCGTCCCTCACCCCGGAACAGGTCAAGGCCGACCTGACTCCGGAGCAGTACCGCCTCTACCGGCTGATCTGGAGCCGTTTCCTGGCCAGTCAGATGGCCAATGCCGTCTATGACAGCATCTCCGTGGAGATCGCCGCCGGGCCCCACGCCCTGCGCTGTTCCGCCAGCAATCTCAAGTTCGCAGGTTATACCGCCGTGTATGAGGAGAGCCGTGATGATGACAAGGAGGAGAAGGAATCCCCTCTGCCGCCGCTGACCGAGGGCGAGCGGGTGGTGCCCACCGGCTTCTCTCCCCTCCAGCACTTCACCCAGCCCCCCGCCCGGTATACCGACGCCACCCTCATCCGCACCATGGAGGAAAACGGCATTGGCCGCCCCTCCACCTATGCCCCCACTGTCTCCACCATTCTGGATCGTGAGTACGTCATCAAAGAGGGCAAGTACCTGCGCCTGACACCGCTGGGCGGTGTGGTCAACGACCTGATGTGCCAGCGCTTCCCGGATATCGTGGACGTGAAATTCACTGCCCGCATGGAGCAGAGGCTGGACGACGTGGAGTCCGGCGAAGTCCGCTGGAAAGACCTGATCCGTCAGTTCTATGCTCCCTTCCACCAGAATCTTGAGCAGGTGGAAAAGGATATGGAGGGCGTCTATCTGAAGGTGCCCGATGAGGTAACGGAGGAGAAGTGCGACCTCTGCGGCCGCAACATGGTGGTCAAGTCAGGCCGCTTTGGCCGTTTCCTGGCCTGCCCCGGCTACCCGGAGTGCAAATTCACCAAGCCCCTGGTGGTGGAGATGCCCGGCCGCTGCCCCAAGTGCGGCGGGCGCATCCTCAAAAAGACCTCCCGCAACGGCTATACCTACTACGGCTGCGACAAGTTCCCGGCCTGTGACTTCATGACCTGGGACGTGCCCGTAAAGGACGACTGCCCTGTCTGCGGCAAGACCATGTTCAAGAAGGCCGGCAAGGGCTTCAACAAGCCCTTCTGCGCCAATCCGGAGTGCCCTAATTTCCTGCCGGAGGACAAGCGCGGCTACCGCCGCCGCAAGACCGACGACGCTGCCTCCGCCGAGGGCGCGGCTGCTGCCGCCCCCGCCGCTGAGGCGGAAACGCCCGCGAAAAAGACGGCCGCGGCCAAGAAGCCGGCTGGCAGGAAAACCGCTGCGGCCAAGAAGACTGCCGCGAAAAAGGCCGCTGCGGCGAAGAAAACCACCAAAAAGACTACCACCAAGAAAGCGGAAGAGTAAATGGAACCTGTAACTGTGATCGGCGCGGGCCTGGCCGGCTCCGAGTGCGCCTGGCAGCTGGCCCGGCGCGGCATCCCCGTGCTTCTCCGTGAGATGAAGCCGGAAAAGACTACGCCTGCCCATGTAACGCCCTATTTCGCGGAGCTCTGCTGCTCCAATTCCCTCCGGGGCGCCGGACTGGAAAACGCCGTGGGCCTGCTGAAAGAGGAGCTCCGCCGTCTGGACAGCCTCATTCTCCGCTGTGCCGACGCCACGGCGGTGCCCGCCGGCGGCGCTCTGGCCGTGGACAGAGAGGGGTTCGCCCGCATGGTCACCGAGTCTGTGCTATCCCACCCCAATATCACCGTGCTTCCCGGCGAGGTCACATCCATCCCGGAGGGGGATGTGGTCATCGCCTCCGGCCCGCTGACCTCCGATCCGCTGGCTGATGCCATCGCGGAGAAGCTGGGCGGCGGCCATACGCTGAACTTTTTCGACGCGGCGGCCCCACTGGTCAGCTTTGACAGTGTGGATATGTCCAGCGCCTACTTCGCCTCCCGCTACGACAAGGGCACCCCGGACTACATCAACTGCCCCCTGTCCAAGGAGGAATACCAGGCGTTTTGGGCCGAACTGACCAAGGCGCAGGAGGCTGAGGTCCACGGCTTCGAAGATTCCGGTGTGTTCGAGGGCTGTATGCCCGTGGAGGTCATGGCCCGCCGGGGCGAGGACACCCTTCGTTTCGGCCCGCTGAAGCCCCGCGGTCTACCGGATCCCAAGACCGGCAGGGAACCCTACGCCGTTGTCCAGCTGCGCCGCGATAACGCCGACGGCACCATCTACAACCTGGTGGGCTTCCAGACACACCTCAAGTGGGGTGAGCAGAAGCGGGTGTTCTCTATGATCCCCGCCCTCCGCGATGCCCAGTACCTGCGCTACGGCGTCATGCACCGCAATACCTATCTGGATTCTCCCCGCCTGCTGGATCGCTATTACCGCCTTAAGAGCGATCCCCGCATCGCCTTTGCCGGCCAGATGACCGGCGTGGAGGGCTATGTGGAGTCCTGCGCCAGCGGCTTCCTGGCGGGCGTGGAGCTGGCCCGGCGGCTGAAAGGCCAAAGCCCCATCGACTTCCCCCGCGAGACGGCCATCGGTGCCCTGGGCCTCTACATCAGCAACGAGAGCGTCACGGACTTCCAGCCCATGAACGTCAATTTCGGCATCATCCCGCCCCTGGATCACCGTGTCAAGGGCAAGCGCAACAAGAACGCCGAGTTGAGCCAGCGCTCCCTGACTATTCTGGATACCATCAAACAGGAGGTGCTTTCCCTGTGAGAGTCATCATCGATGCCATGGGCGGCGATAACGCCCCTCTGGAGATCGTCAAGGGCGCCCTCAGCGCCCATACCCGCTTCGGCTGCGATATCACCCTCACCGGTGACGAAGCCGCCATCCGCGCCGCTGCCGCCCAGTGCGGCGCGTCCGTCCTGCCCGTCGGCGTCACCGTCCGCCCCACCACCGAGACGGTGGACATGTGCGACGATCCCGCCACCGTGTTCCGCCGCAAGAAGGACACCTCCATGGGCGCCGCCCTGACAATGCTGCGGGAGGGAGAGGGCGATGCCATGGTCTCCGCCGGTTCCACCGGCGCCCTGCTCACCGGTGCGACGCTGATCACCAAGCGTATCCACGGCATCCGCCGCGCCGCCATGGCCCCCGTTATCCCCACCACCACCGGCAGCGCCGTGCTCATCGACTGCGGTGCCAACGCCGAGTGCACCCCGGAGTATCTGCTCCAGTTCGCCTATCTGGGCAATTTCTATGCCCAGCGCGTCCTGGGCGTGGCCCGTCCCCGTGTGGGCCTGCTGAATATCGGGGCCGAGGACAGCAAGGGTACCGACCTGCAGAAGCAGACGCTGGCCCTGCTGCGCGAGGCCGACGCCCGCGGCGATCTGCACTTCATCGGCAATATCGAGGCCAAGGACGCCATCAAGGGCGGCTGCGACGTCATCGTCACCGACGGCTTCTCCGGCAACGTCATGCTCAAGTCCATCGAGGGCGTGGGTTCCTTCGCCGGCAGTGCCCTCAAGGGCATGTTCAAGAAAAATCTGCTCACCAAGCTGGCCGCCCTGCTGGTCATGCCCGGCCTCAACGCCTTCAAGGCGAAGCTGGATCCCAACAAGGTGGGCGGCACCGCCTTCATCGGCATCTCCAAGCCGGTCATCAAGGCCCACGGCGGCTCCAATGCCGAGGCCGTGGAAAACGCCGTCGGCCAGGCCATCCAGGTGGCCGAAAGCGGTATTATCGAGGCTATCGCGGCGAACATAGACAAAATGCAGCTTCCCACCGCATAAATTTACCAAAAAGGTATTGACAGTCCCGCATGATTGCCGTATTATTTTCGGAGATAACAAGCAAAGAAGGAGGAATACCCTTGACTATGGAGGAGATCTTCAAGACTATGCAGGATCTGATCGCCGAGCAGTTTGCTATCGACACCGACGAGATCAGCATGGACAGCTCTTTCGTGGACGACCTGGGTGCCGATTCTGTGGATCTGGTGGAATTGGTCATGGCGATGGAAGAGGAATTCGACATCGGCGAGATCGACGAAGAAGACCTGGTCGGCCTCAAGACCGTTGGCGACTGTGTCCGCTATCTGAACAGCAAGCTGGGCTGATCTGACAGACCTATAACGACAGAAAATACGGCCCCGCGGGGCCGTATTTTTTCCCGTAAGTCTCTCTGCCTGCGGCCCCGTACCGGGCCCGGCGGATATACTCTTAGGAGGTACACATGGAAGCATTGGAAAAGAAATTGGGCTACACCTTCCGTGACAGCTCCCTGCTCCGCGCCGCCCTCTACCACAGCTCCTATGCCAACGAGCACCGCGGCCAGCACATCAGCAGCAACGAGCGTCTGGAGTTCCTGGGCGACGCTGTGCTGGGCTTTGTCACGGCGGAGCACCTGTATAAAAAGCATCCTGATCTGCCGGAGGGCGACCTCACCCGCATTCGCGCCGCCCTGGTCTGTGAGGAGAGCCTTCACGAGGTGGCCCAGTCCCTGGACCTGGGCGGCCACCTGCTGTTGGGCAAGGGCGAGGAGCAGGGCGGCGGCCGCCGTCGGCCCTCCATCCTGGCCGACGCCACCGAGTCCGTGTTCGCCGCCGTGTATCTGGATGGCGGCATGGAGGCCGCCCGTGACCTCATCCACCGCGTCCTGCTGGATAAAGAGCGCGAGGAGTCGGTGGAGGAGCGCCGCCGCGACTACAAGACCGAGCTGCAGGAGTTGGTGCAGCGCAAGAGCGATCAGGTCCTCCGCTATGAGCTGACCGGCTCCTCCGGTCCCGACCACGCCAAGCAGTTTGCCTTCCGGGTGACGCTGAACGGCAGAGAGATCGGCCAGGGCCAGGGCCGCAGCAAGAAGGAAGCGGAGCAGTCCGCCGCCCGCAGCGCCCTGGAGCAGTGGAACGAGCAATAAGCAAAAAGAGAACGCCCGCCGGGATTCCCACCGGCGGGCGTATTTTTCAGAAGGTAAAGGTATATCCGTCCCGCAGCAGCAGTATCTGCTGGGTGTCTTTTTCCGCATTACTGAGATAGATCGTGGACTGATGTCCGTCCGCCGAATCCCGCAGCCAAACGGCAGGCATGGTGGGATCGCCGCAGTAGGCGGTGGTGTACATGATGGCCACTGCGCTGCCGATGTCGCTGCCCTCCTGCTGTGCGTATGCGTCAAACAGCCCGGATAGGCTTTCCCCGCTGTAGCGGATGCAGCTCCGGCCCGCGTCCGTGCCGCTTTGCTTCACCGGCCCATAGATAAAGTCACAGGCATAATATACGCCGTCCTGCTTGACGTAATTGAAAACGTGTTCGCTTTCCAGCCAGAATACATAGACGTAACCGACCTCGTCATAGTCGCCGTCCAGCAGCGCACCGAACAGCGCCGACGTGCCCACGCAGGCGCCGCTGTTCAGCTGATACCGCAGCGCCGCCCCTGTGCCGGCGTCATCCGGAGCAAAGCTATAGCCCCGCGCTTCCAAAAACTGCGCGGCATCGGCCACCGTGGAGATCTTTTCACAGGCCTCCGCAAAGGAGATCCCCGCATCCGCAAGCGCCTGTATCTCCTCATCAGTATATTTCCTCTCCGTGAGGACACTCTGTGTCTTCGGATTTTCCACGCCATTCCCACTCACAGCAGAGGAAGATTCCGGCCCTTTCTGGTATTCGCCTGTCCGATACACGTTATAGTCGCAGTTTGCCACCAGTGCGTCGATGACCTTCTGCACATCCGTATCCGCATAGCCCTCTCCGGGGAACGGCACCCAGCTGTCCCCATCGATGTGAAATACATCAAATGCGTAGTACTGTCCTGCTGTCTTTATGGCCGCGAACCAGAACCAGTCTGTATCCCCTGAAAGGGAAATGCGCCCGCTTTCCTCATAGTCCCCTGCCAGCAGATACAGCAGCGCCTCCACCCAGCCGCGGGGCTGGCTGCTGCCGCGCAGCAGCGTGGTCTCCGCGTCCTGACTGTCGATATCCTCGCTGTTCTGCTGCCGTGCCTTCAGCAGCCGCAGCGCGTCCGGCACGGTGCTCACAGTCACCGCCATCTCCGCGGCGTCTCCGCTGTCCAGCAGCGCCGTGATCTCCTCCCCGGTCAGCTGCGGTTCGCCGAATACCGCCGGATAGCACACGCCGTCCGCGCGATAACACTCCACGCCGTTGGAGGTCACTGTTTTGGCGCTGCCCTCGTCGTTGGAGGTCACTGTTTCGGCGCTGTCCTCGCCGCAGCCAGCCAGCGTCAGCAGCGACAGCAGGCACAGCACCAGCGCGATACATCTTTTCCGCATGACATTCTCTCCTTCGTTATTTTTCAGTATCATAACATGCAGCGCCCCAAAAGACAAGCCAAGCCCTATTCATGTCTTGCCATAGTTGCCGCCATCACAAGTTGAAATCTGATCAGTCATCTTTAGGAGAGTTGAGCTTTGCAATAATTGCTCCTGTGCAGATAACGATTTCAAAAGCAAGGAAGAACGCTGCACCAATGATAAGTGCTTCTGTCGGAGTAAAGCCATTAAAGAACTTAACAAAAAGAGCGAGGAATACCCCCTCGACAGCGACCACCACTAAACCGATCAGTATGTATTGCCAGACGCCTTTCATACCATTACTCTCCCTCATCATCTCAAATAGTCAGTTTACTAATTAGCCGGAAAATTTCAAAGAATTTTCTGCTCTGATTCTACCATGCTTCTCTCCGCTGCCGCAAGCGTTTTGTTTGTCTCCGACGGGGAGTATTTCGTGCTCCGGCACGAGTGTTCTATTTGTCTCCGACGGCCTCTTTTCTTTCAATAGCGAAAGAAAAGAGGAAAAGAACGCCACCAAAACCTGCGGTTTTGGAATCCCTCAGCGCGCTATACAAC
>CAVGEC010000020.1:0-24844 GCA_963628195.1 Bacteroidaceae bacterium | reverse complement strand
CGCAGGGCAGCTGCTCGGCCGCGATCTTGTACATGTTGGGGATCATCAGCAGCAGACCCTGGGACGCGGTGTAGGTGGTGGTCAGGGCACCGGCGCCCAGAGAGCCGTGGACAGCGCCGGCGGCACCGGCCTCGGACTGCATCTCGACCACCTTTACCTTGGTGCCGAAGATGTTCTTCAGACCGTTGGCGCTCCACTGATCCACGAAGTCCGCCATGGGGCTGGACGGGGTGATGGGATAGATGGCAGCTACCTCGGAGAACGCGTAGGACACATGCGCCGCGGCGTTATTGCCATCCATGGACTTCATTTTTCTTACCATAATGAGCCTCCTTACATAATATAAATATGTTTCCGTACATCGCCAGAAGGGCGCAAAAAGCCCACCTGTACGGAATGTTAGGCACCGTCATAGTAGCACAAAAAAATCCGGATGTAAACCCAATTTTCGTGATTTGCACTATGTTAAAACTTTTTTAGCGCCATGCACAAAAATTCTCACGCTGTCGGCGGAGGTTAGGGCACTCCGCGCAAAAGGGGGAACGTTTTTTTGGGAAAAGCGCTGTTCACAGGCAGAATTCTGTGCTATAATATAAGGTGATATAAAATTAGGAGAAATAGGCGCTGGAGAGAGAAAGGGGGCGCTGTCCATGATGGTCACGGTTCGATCCCTGGGCTTGACGGGCATCACGGGGTACGAGGTGTCGGTGGAGTGCTTTTTGTCCGGCGGGCTGCCGGGATTTGACGTGGTGGGCCTGCCGGATACCGCGGTGAAGGAATCCCGCGAGCGGGTCCGCGCAGCGGTGAAGAACTGCGGGGCCAAGTTCCCTGTCAGCCGCATCACTGTGAATCTGGCGCCGGCCAGAGTGCGGAAGGAGGGCACGGTGTACGACCTGCCTATCCTGCTGGGGATACTGGCCGCTGCGGAGGAGATACAGCCCCTGCCTAAGGGCGCGGCGTTTCTGGGGGAGTTGAGTCTGTCCGGCGCGCTGCGTCCGGTGACAGGGGTGCTGCCCATGGCGCTGACGGCGGCGCGGCTGGGATTTGACACGCTGTACGTTCCCGCCGACAATGCGGCGGAGGCCACGCTGGCCGACGGCCTGACCGTGTACGGCGTGGAGGGCGTGGGCCAGCTGCTGGCCCATCTGAAGGGCGAACAGGCCATGACGCCCGCACCGAAATGGACGCCGGGCCACCAGGAACGGCCCCTGCCGGATTTTGCCGACGTCATGGGGCAGGAGAACGTAAAGCGGGCGCTGGAGATCGCCGCCGCAGGCGGGCACAATGTGCTGCTGGTGGGTTCCCCCGGTGCGGGAAAGTCCATGCTGGCCCGGCGTATCCCCTCTATCCTGCCGGATATGACCAGGGCGGAGGCCCTGCAGACCACGGAGATCTACTCCGTGGCCGGTATGACCGACGCACATCACCCGCTGGTGGATACCCGGCCGTTTCGCAGTCCACACCACACGGCGTCCACCGTGTCGCTGTCCGGCGGCGGTGGGATACCCCGGCCGGGGGAGATATCCCTGGCCCACAACGGCGTGCTGTTTCTGGACGAGCTGCCGGAGTTCAGCAAGGCGGCGCTGGAGACGCTGCGCCAGCCGCTGGAGGACGGCTTTGTGACCATTACGCGGGCCTCCGGTTCGCTGACGCTGCCCAGCCGCTTTATGCTGGTATGCGCCATGAATCCCTGCCGCTGCGGCTGGTACGGCCATCCCTCCGGGCGCTGCACCTGCTCACCCCAGCAGGTGGAGCAGTACATGCAGCGTATCTCCGGGCCGCTGCTGGATCGCATAGATATGCACATCGACGTGCCCTCAGTGGAGTATGAGGCCATGCGGCGCAAGGAGAAGCCGGAATCCTCGGCGGAGGTGCGCGCCCGTGTCAACGCGGCCCGCGAGGTGCAGAAACGGCGCTTTGCGGGGACGGAGGTCTCCTGCAACGCTTACATGACGCCCAGCATGATCGGGAAGTACTGCCAGCTGGACGCCGCCGGCGAAAAGCTCATGCAGGGAGCTTTCCAGCGCCTGGGCCTCACCGGCCGCAGCCACGACCGCATCCTGCGCATGGCCCGCACCATCGCCGACCTGGAGAACAGCGAGAACATCGAGGCCTTCCATCTGGCAGAGGCGATACAGTACCGCAGCAGCAATACATTGAAATGACGGCGGGATAGCGCTGTGCGGCGCGATGCGGTCATCGCGCCCTGCACGGATGAAAATACGACGGCCTTGACACCCATACAAACATGATAAGGAGATACCCCCATGCACGAGATTATCCTGTGCAAGCTGGGCGAGGTGGTCCTGAAGGGGCTGAACCGCCGCAGCTTTGAAATGAAGCTTATGAGCAATATCCGCCGCCGCACACAGCGGTTCGGCAAGTGGAAGATATATTCCCGGCAGTCCACCATCTATGTGGAGCCTATGGAGGATGCCTGCGACATGGCCGGGGCGTATGCCGCCTGCAAGCAGGTGTTCGGCATCATCGCCATCACCCGCGCCCTGCCTTGCGAAAAGACCAAGGAGGCCATTTTCGACACGGCGAAGACCTATCTGGGCGACGCGCTGACCGCCGCCAGGTCCTTCAAGGTGGAGAGCAAGCGGGCGGACAAATCGTTCCCCATGGGCAGTATCCAGCTGAGCCAGTGGGTGGGCGGTGCGCTGCACGACGCGTTCCCCCATCTGACGGTGGATGTGCACCACCCGGAGCTGACCGTCTATGTGGAGGTCCGGGAGGACGCGGCCTATGTCCACGGCCCTGCCGAGGCTGCTGCCGGGGGGCTGCCCCTGGGCATGGGCGGTCATGCGGTGAGCCTGCTGTCCGGCGGCATTGACAGTCCGGTGGCCAGCTATATGATCGCCAAGCGGGGCGTGCAGCTGGAGATGATCCATTTCGCCTCCCCGCCCTACACCGGCGAACTGGCAAGGCAGAAGGTGCTGAAGCTGGCGGAGGAGCTGACGCCCTGGTGCGGCCGGCTGGCGGTGTTCATCATCCCGTTCACCGAGATACAGGAGGAGATACGCCGCAAGTGTCCGGAGGATCATTTTACGCTTATCATGCGGCGGTTTATGATGCGTCTGGCCAATATGCTGGCGCTGGAGCTGCGCTGCCGTGCGCTGGTCACCGGCGAGAATCTGGGCCAGGTGGCCAGCCAGACCATGCAGGCCCTGGCCGTCAGCGAGGACGTGACTACCATGCCGGTGCTGCGGCCCCTGATCGGCATGGACAAGGAGGAGATCGTGAAGATCGCCCGCCACATCGGCACGTTCGACACGTCTATCCTGCCCTATGAGGATTGCTGCACCGTGTTTACGCCGCGGCATCCCAAGACGAAGCCCAGCGTGGAGGAGACGCGGGAATACGAGAGCGCGCTGGACGTGGAGGGCCTGTGCCGGCGGGCCATGGACGGGCGCGAGATGATACGGGTGAAGCCCGCATTCTGAGGAGGCGGTTTCTGTGTTCCGCACTGCGGAGATCATCGCCGTGGGCAGCGAGCTGCTCAGCGGCGGCGTGACGAATACGAATGCGGCGTTCCTCTCCCGGCTGCTGACCTCCGCGGGGGTGGCGGTGCGGTACCACACCGCCGTGGGCGACGACGCGGCGCGGCTGGAGGAAGCTGTGACCATCGCAAAGGGACGGGCGGAGCTGTTGGTGCTTACCGGCGGGCTGGGGCCCACCTATGACGACATGACAAAAGGCGCGGTATGCGCCGCGCTGGGCACGGCGCTGGTGTTCCACCCGGAGGTGGTGGAGGACATGCAGCGCTACTTTGACACTGTGTTCCGCCGGGAGATGCCGGAGTGCAATAGGCAGCAGGCGTATCTGCCGCAGGGCTGCACCGTGTTCCGCAATCCGGTGGGTACGGCTCCCGGCTGTGCCTTTACTGCGGGAGAAACCGCGGCGGTGCTGCTGCCCGGCGTGCCGCAGGAGTGCCGGTATATGGCGGAGCACTGCCTGCTGCCCTGGCTGGAGCAGGTGCACGGACAGACGGTACGTTCCCATGATCTGGGCATTTTCGGGCTGACGGAGCCGCAGGTGCAGGAACTGCTGGACGACCTGCTGCGGCAGGAGGACGATCTGACGCTGGCGCCCTACGCCAAGACCGGTGAGGTGTCGCTGCATCTGTCGGCCCGCGGAGCGGACGGCGCGGCCTGCGAGGCCCGGATGGCGCCGGTGCTGGCGCAGGTGCGGGAGCGGCTGGGAAGCTATCTCTATGGCGTGGACGTATGCGGGCTGGAGGAGACGGTGCTGACGCTGTGCCGGGAGAAGGGATTGACGCTGGCTGCCGCAGAAAGCTGCACCGGCGGGCTGATCGCCAAGCGGCTGACGGACGTTCCCGGCGCGTCGCGGACGTTTTTGGGCGGCGTGGTCAGCTATACGAACCATGTGAAGCAGCAGGTGCTGCATGTGCCGGAGAATCTGCTGGAGCGCTGCGGCGCGGTGTCCGCGCCGGTGGCGCGTGCCATGGCGCTGGGCGCACGGCTGCTGACAGGCGCGGATCTGGCGGTGTCCGTTACCGGACTGGCCGGGCCGGACGGCGACGACCGGGGCAATCCGGTGGGCACGGTGTTTGCGGCGCTGGCCGCGCCGGAGGGCGTGTTCGTGCGGCAGCTGGCGCTGGGCGGCGACCGGGAGCGCATACGCATTCTGTCCGCCCACCACACACTGGATCTGCTGCGCAGATATCTTACAGATCAAATGACAGATATTGAAGGAGAATGACCCATGGCTAAGAACAACTACAAGATGAACGTGAACCAGTACGCCAATCAGGAGGAGGCCATCCGCAAGGCCAAGGGCAACCCCAATAAGAATAACCACGCCAAGAAAAAGAACAGCAATTACGGCGGGTACACCACCGGCGCGTATATGGCCCAGAAGGTGGCCGAGAAGGTCAATCAGCAGGAGCGTGTCAAGCTGCCCACCTGGCTGAATATCACGCTGGGCGTGGAGTTTGCCGCGGTGTTGGCGGTGCTGATCCTGCGGCTGGCCGTCTTTAAGGAGAGCGTGTTTTTGACGCATTTCTCCTCCCTGCTGCTGGGCATCACCTGCGGCACACTGTTTTATATCCGCAAGTACAAGCACACCAAGAAGAACAGCGCGATGTACAGCATCATCACCGTGGTGCTGGTGGTCATGTGCGTGCTGTACACGGCGTTCGGCATCATGGGCCTGCTGGGCTTTCTGGACTGAGTGAGGCGCGGGCGCGTATTTTCCGAAGGGAGAAAGGAGCCACCTTATGGCAGAGCTGACCCCCATGATGCGGCAGTACATGGAAGTGAAGGAGCAGAATCCCGACTCCCTGCTGTTTTTCCGCCTGGGTGATTTTTATGAGATGTTCGGACAGGACGCCCGCACGGCGTCCCAGGAGCTGGACCTGGCGCTGACCACCAGGGACAAGGACAAAAACAAGTCCGACGAGGAGCGTATCCCCATGTGCGGCGTGCCCTATCACTCCGCCGAGGGGTACATTGCCCGGCTGATCGCCAAGGGCTACAAGGTGTCCATCTGCGAGCAGATGGAGGATCCGGCGCTGGCCAAGGGACTGGTGAAGCGGGAGATCATACGCACAGTCACTCCCGGCACGGTGCTGGACGAGGCCTGCCTGGATGCCGGACGCAGCAACTACCTCTGCGGCGTGTATCTCAGCGATACGGCGGCGGGGCTGTGCGCGGCGGATATCTCCACCGGACAGGCCCAGGTGACGGTGTTTACCGGCGAACAGCGTGTGGCGGGACTTATCAATGAGCTGGGGCGCTTTTCCCCGGCGGAAGCGGTGATGAACGGCGCGGCCTATGAGGACGCGGCGCTGACGGATGCCCTGCAGAGCAGATTTTCCTGCCGCAGAGAGAAGCTGGCGGAGGGACGGTTCACCGCGGCGGACGCGGAGAAGAAGGTGCGGCTGCAGTTCGGGGACGAAGCACTGAGCCGCCTGCCCCGGAACGAGGCGGCGCCGCTGCTGGCGCTGGGCGGGCTGCTGACGTATCTCTATGAGACGCAGAAGACCGACCTGAAGCAGCTGGATAAGCTGGAATGGTACCGCACGGGCCAGTTCATGGAGCTGGATCTGACGGCGCGGCGGAATCTGGAGCTGACGGAGACGCTGCGCGGCAAGGAGAAAAAAGGCAGCCTGCTGTGGGTGCTGGATAAGACCAGAACACCCATGGGCGCCCGCAATCTGCGGACGTGGCTGCAGCAGCCGCTGGTGAACGTGGCGGCCATTGACCGGCGGCTGAATGCCGTAGGCGCACTGGCGGACAACACCGTGGCCCGTCAGGAGCTGCGCCTGGCGCTGACCGGCATGGGCGACATGGAGCGGCTGATCAGCCGTATTGTCTATGGTACCGCCGGGGCGCGGGATCTGGTGAATCTGCGCGCCGCACTGGAGCATCTGCCGGAGGTGAAGAGGTGCCTGGCGCCCTTCGGCACCGGCGCGCTGGCCAAGCTGGCCGAGCAGCTGGAGACGCTGGAGGACATCAGCGGGCGTATCGCCGCCGTGCTGGTGGACGAGCCGCCGTTTTCCGTCCGCGAGGGCGGCATGATCCGCGAAGGTCATGACGCGGAGGTGGACCGGCTGCGGGGCATTCTGTCCGGCGGCAAGGGCTTCATCGCGGAATTGGAGGCCCGTGAAAAGGAGAAGACCGGCATCCGTACGCTGAAGGTGGGCTACAACAAGGTGTTCGGGTACTATATCGAGGTGTCCAATTCCTTCAAGGATCAGGTGCCGGAGGAGTACATACGCAAGCAGACGCTGGTGAACGGCGAACGGTATATCACACAGGAACTGAAGGATCTGGAGCATGAAGTGCTCACCGCCCACGACCGGGACGCTGCGCTGGAATACGACCTGTTTGCCGCGCTGCGGACAGAGGTGGCGGGCCAGGTGACGCGGGTGCAGCTGGCGGCGTCGCTGATCGCCCAGCTGGATACCCTGTGCGCTTTTGCCGAGGTGGCGGCCCAGAACCACTATTGCCGTCCGGAGGTGGACGAATCCGGTGTCATCGAGATCACCGCGGGCCGCCACCCTGTGGTGGAAAAAGTGCGGGGCGACGCGTTCTTCGTGCCCAACGACACCCATATGGGCGCGAAAGAGGATCGTGTGGCCATCATCACCGGCCCCAACATGGCAGGTAAATCCACCTATATGCGCCAGGTAGCGCTGATCGTGCTCATGGCACAGGTAGGCAGCTTTGTGCCCGCCCAGCGGGCGCACATCGGCGTGGTGGACCGCATTTTCACCCGTATCGGTGCCAGCGACGATCTGGCGGCGGGGCAGTCTACATTTATGGTGGAGATGACAGAGGTGTCTGAACTTCTCCGCTGCGCCACAAAGAACAGTCTGCTGATCCTGGATGAGATCGGACGGGGCACGTCTACGTTTGACGGCATGTCCATCGCACGGGCGGTGCTGGAGCACTGCGCCGGAAAGCTGAAGGCGAAGACACTGTTCGCCACACATTATCATGAGCTGACCACATTGGAGAAGGAATTGCCCAATGTGAAGAACTACAACGTGGCTGTTCACGCACGGGGCGAGGACATCGTGTTCCTGCGGAAGATCGTCCCCGGCGGGGCGGATCGCAGCTACGGCATCGAGGTCGCCAAGCTGGCGGGCCTGCCGGATACCGTGCTGAAGCGGGCGCGGGAGATCCTGCATGAGCTGGAGAGCCAGTCCGCCCGGCCCCACGCCCCCGCGGCACAGGAGGATGATCAGGTGTCACTGACAGGTATGGCCGAGAGTGCCGCAGCGGATATCATCCGCCGGACGCAGGTGGATGCGCTGAGCCCGCTGGAAGCGCTGAACCTGCTGTATGAACTGAAGAGCAAGCTGCAGTAAAAACGGAAAGACAAGCAGAACAAAAGGAGTTGATCTTATGCCGCAGATACAACAACTGCCCGCCCATATTGCCGATCTGATCGCCGCCGGCGAGGTGGTAGAGCGTCCCGCCAGCGTGTGCAAGGAACTGCTGGAGAACGCGCTGGATGCCGGGGCTACGGCGGTATCCGTGGAACTGGAGCACGGCGGCATGACGTATCTGCGGGTAACGGACAACGGCTGCGGCATCGCGCCGGAGCAGCTGCCCACCGCGTTCCTGCGCCACGCTACCAGTAAGCTGCATCGGGCGGAGGATCTGGCGGCCATCGGGACGCTGGGGTTTCGCGGCGAGGCTCTGGCGGCCATCGCCGCCGTGTCCCGGCTGGATATTTTTTCCCGCGAGAGGGGGGCGGGCAGCGGCGCGGCCCTGCATCTGGAGGGCGGCGTGCCGGGTGAGGTCACGGCCGCCGGGTGCCCGGAGGGCACCACCGTCTGCGTGCGGGAACTGTTCTACAACACGCCCGCCCGGATGAAATTCATGAAAAAGGACAGCGCCGAGGGTGCGGCGGCCAGCGCTGTGGTCACACAGCTGGCGCTGAGCCATCCGGATGTGTCCTTCAAGCTGCTGCGTGACGGGCAGGAGGTGCTGCACACCCCTGGCGACGGGCAGCTGCTCTCCGCCATTTACGCTGCGCTGGGCCGCGATTTTGCCAAGAGTTTACTGAGTGTGGACGGCGGCAGCGGCGACGTGCGGGCCAAAGGGTTTGTCACCAGTCCCGCCGCGGGGCACGGCACCCGCGCCCGGCAGCTGTTTTTCGTCAACGGGCGGCTGGTAAAGAGCCAGCTGCTGACCGCCGCCGTGGAGGAGGCCTACCGCAACCGGCTTCTGAAGGGGAAATTCCCCGGCTGTGTGCTGCACATCACCCTGCCGGTAGAGACGGTGGACGTGAACGTCCATCCGGCCAAGACCGTGGTGAAATTTGCCGCCGAGAAGGCGGTGTTTGACGCGGTGCACTATACCGTGAAGGACGCGCTGGACGGTGAGGGCCGGCCAAAAGCGGCGGAGAAGTCATTCTATCAGACGATGACGGCGCAGGAATTTCTGAAGCGTCCGGATGCACCCAGACCGTCTCAGGCGGTGACGCTGCCTGTGGGAAAGGCTGTGGGCTCCGCCCAGGTAAAGCCCGCAGTGACGGTGACGCCGGCGCAGGGGAAAAGCGTACATTTTCCGGCGGCGGACACGTCGGCAATGGCTGTGCACGACGTGGCACCGGAGCAGGATAAGGCGTTCACGGCCCCGGCGGCGCCGGGCGTAACATATCATATTACGCCGCCGGTGCGGGAGGAAACCCCCATACCTGTGAAGGACATCCCGGCGAAAGCGCCGGTCCTCTCCCCCGCTCCGGATGCGGAGCCGGAGCAGCAGGCCATCGACATGCCGGGAGACGCGGCGCCTGCACAGGAAACGCCCTGGCGCATGGTGGGCGAGGTGCTGAAGACCTATATCATCTGCGAGGATGCGGAACGGAACGTGTGGCTCATTGACAAGCATGCCGCTCATGAGCGGATGCGGTTCGACGCGCTGAAGGAGAGCACGGCGCCGCCCATGCGGCAGGTGCTGCTGACACCGGCGGCGGTGACGCTGGCGGCGGAGGAATATACCGCTGTGCTGGAAAATCTGGAGCTGCTGGCGGACTGCGGATTCCTGTGCGAGGACTTTGGCGGCGGCACGGTGCTTTTGCGCGAGGTGCCGGACGATGTGCGGGCCGAGGACGCTCCGGCCACGCTGGAGGAGCTGGCGCAGAAGCTGACGCTGCACAGCGCGGAGCCGGAGGCCATGCGGGACGAGGTGCTGCATACCGTGGCCTGCAAGAGCGCGATCAAGGCCGGCATGACCACCGATCCGGAGGAATTGCGGGTATTGGCGGAAAAAGTGCAGTGCGGCGCGGTGCGGTATTGCCCCCACGGACGGCCTGTGGCGGTGAAAATGAGAGAATATGATATAGAAAAAATGTTTAAAAGAGCGTAAAAAATAGTTAAAAAAACGCGTAAACAATGCGTAAGCAAGGAGAATTACATGGACAACAGTGTCATCTGCGTGGTGGGGCCCACGGCCAGCGGCAAGACGAAGATGGGCGTGGCGCTGGCCAGGCGATTTGACGGCGAAGTGGTGTCTGTGGATTCCATGCAGATCTACCGGGGCATGACCATCGGCACCGCCGCCCCCACGGCGGAGGAGATGGAGGGGGTGCCCCACCATATGATCGCCGTGGCCGATCCGGCGGAGAGCTGGTCCGTGGCCAGGTATGTGCAGGCGGCGGACGCCTGCGTGCAGGATATCCTGCGGCGGGGAAAGCGGCCGGTGCTGGTGGGGGGCACGGGCCTGTATCTGGACGCGCTGGTGCGGGGGCAGACGTTTGCCGCCGGCAGCCAGGGCGGAGAGCTTCGCCGGGAATTGCAGCAGCGCCTGGAGAGCGGCGGCGCGGGAGCGCTGCTGGAGGAGCTGCGGACGGTGGACCCGGAGGCGGCGGCACGGCTGCACCTGCGGGACGAGAAGCGTATTGTCCGGGCGCTGGAGGTCTATTACGAAACGGGCGAGACGATCACAGAGCATGATCGGAAAAGCCGCGGGACGCCGCCGCGCTATGAGGCGGCGTACATCGGCCTGACATTCCGGGACCGGCAGGATCTCCGGGACAGGATCGACCGCCGGGTGGACGACATGGTGGCGCAGGGGCTCCTGCGGGAGGTGGAGACGCTGCTGCGCAGCGGTCTGCCCCGCGAGGCCACGGCGCTGCAGGCCATCGGCTACAAGCAGTTTCTGGCGGTGGCGGAGGGCCGCGCCACCACGGCGGAGGCGGTGGAGGAGGTCAAGCTCCGTTCCCGGCAGTACGCCAAGCGGCAGCTGACCTGGCTGCGGCGGAACGAGGCCATTCATTGGATATTATGGGAAAAAACGCCGGATTTTTCGGCGGGACTACAAAATGCGACAGAATTCCTCCTGTCCGCCGGGGTATGCTGATAGCGGCGGACACAGAGGCCGGCACAGCGCCGGCCGCGCCTGTCCGCACACAGACATAAAAGGAGCGGACAAGCATGCAGAAGACCAACAATTTACAGGACATTTTTTTGACCAGGGCCCGGAAGGAAAACGTACCGGTCACGCTGTTTCTGGTGAACGGATTCCAGCTGCGGGGCGTTATCACGGGGTTCGACTGCTTCGTGGTGGTGCTGGACAGCGAAGGGCGGCAGCAGGTGATCTACAAGCACGCCATCTCCACCATCGCCCCGGCGCGGAACATTGCGCTGCGGGAGGACGCAGCGGAATAGAGAGCAGGCAGCGCATAGACACAAAGAGGAAAGCCCATGAATCATACCACTGACAACAACACAAATCCGCCCGCGGGAAACAACAAGCGCTCGTCGCCGCTTTTGAAGGTACTGCCCATCGCAGTGCTGGCGGCGGTGCTGGTGTACTTCGTGGCGCAGGTATACAACTACTTTGCGGATCCGCTGACCATCACCATGGTCTATGAGAGCCAGGCGGAGAACACGATTTCCATGGAGGGCTGGCTGGTGCGGACGGAGGAAGCGCTGCCCGGCCAGAGCGGCACGGTGTCCCGCGCTGTGCAGGAGGGCCAGCGGGTGGCTGTCGGACAGACGGTGGCCACGGTGTACAGCGACGACAGTGCGCTGCAGACCGTCAGCCGCATTGAAACGCTGCAGCTGCAGCTGCAGCAGCTGCAGTTTGCGCTGACCTCCTACCTGGATCCGGACGCGGCTCTGAAGCTGGACACGTCCATCACCGGAGACATACTGGCCCTGCGGCAGACGCTTTCGGCGGGGGATTACGCCGCGGCGGAGAGCGACCTGGCCGCGCTGAAGGCTGCCGTGCTCAAGCGCGACCACGGGACATATACGTCCCAGGAGGAGATGCAGGCCCAGATCAAATCCGTGGAGAGCGACATCAAGCAGCTGGAGGCATCGCTGTCCGGGGCCAGGACGGTCACGGCCAAGGTCTCCGGCACCTATTCCGCCGTATGCGACGGGTACGAGACGGTGCTGACGGAGGAATTTCTGGAGGATGTGACGCCGTCCAAGCTCAGCGGAGTGAAAGCGGCGGCGGAGCAGAGCAATGTGGGCAAGTTGATCTATGGCGACACCTGGTACTATGCCGTGGTGCTGCCGGCGGAACAGGCGGCGGAACTGAAGACCATAGGCCGCGTGGATGTGCGGCTGGCCAAGGGGTTTGACCAGACGATCCGCATGAGCGTGGTATCCGTGTCCAGGGAGGAGAACGGCCAGGCGGCGGTGGTGCTCTCCAGCACCCGCTATCTGGCCCAGACCACGCTGCTGCGCCATCAGGCGGCGGACGCGGTGCTGCATACCTATGAGGGCCTGCGTGTGCCGGCCAATGCCCTGCGCGTCAACGAGGACGGCACCACCGGCGTGTACTGCGTGGACGGAGAGAACGCATCCTTCCGTCCGGTCACGCTGGTCTATCAGGGCGAGGGCTATGCCCTGGTGACGCCCGCCGAGGGGGTACGCGACACGCGGACGCTGCGTTCCGGCGACCAGGTCATTGCCACCTCCGGGGAGCTGTACGACGGGAAGGTCATTCGATAGAGCACATATCTGTACCGCCACCCCGACAAGGGCGCAGCACAGAAGGGATAAGACAGAGACAAGGAGGCAGACACTATGTCTATTCGGGAAAATATTGAGGCCGTCCGCACCCAGATCGACGCGGCCGCCCGTGAGACGGGCCGCACCGGCGCCGATATCACGCTGGTGGGCGCCAGCAAAATGAATGACGCCGCCGCCTGCCAGGAGGCCATTGCCGCCGGCATCGACGTTCTGGGCGAAAACCGGGTGCAGGAGATGACCGCCAAGCTGGCGGAGGATGCCTATCGCGGCGCGCCGCTGCACTTCATCGGCCATCTGCAGCGCAATAAGGTGAAGCAGGTGGTGGGCAAGGTGGATCTGATACAGTCCATCGGTTCGCTTGAGCTGCTGGCCGAGGTGGACAAGCAGGCGGAGAAGCTGGGCATCGTGCAGGATATCCTGCTGGAGGTCAACATCGGCGGCGAGGCGGCCAAGAGCGGTTTCGCGCCGCAGGATGTGGAAAACGCGGCGGCGCAGGCGAAGAAAATGGCCCATGTGCGGGTGCGGGGACTGATGACCATTCCCCCGGCGGATGCCGCAAGAGAGGGAAATATGGTATATTTCCAAAAAGTACAGGCACTATATGTTGACATAAACAAAAAAATGTACGATAATGGATTAGAATATCTTTCTATGGGCATGAGCGGCGATTTTGCCGATGCCATTCGTGCGGGGGCCAATATGGTCCGCGTGGGCACCGCCATTTTCGGCGCAAGAGACTATTCCAAATAACACGCGGGAGGTATGGCACATGGGCCTGATGGACGAACTGAAAAAGATCATTCACCCCTATGATGACGAGGATTACGATTACGAGGATGATTTCGAGGAGCCGGTGAAGGACAGCCGCTCCCTGTTTGACGACCGCAAGGAGGAGCGCCGTGAGGACCGCCGCAGCGACGAGCGCCGCAGCGAGGACCGCCACAACAAGGTGGTGAACATCCACGCCACCACCCAGCTGAAGGTGGTGCTGGTGAAGCCGGAGCGCTTTGAGAACGCCTCGGAGATCGCGGACCATCTGAAGGAGAAGCGCACGGTGGTGCTGAACCTGGAGTCCACCAACAAGGACGTGGCCCGGCGGCTGATCGACTTCCTGTCCGGCGTGGCCTATGCCGGCGAGGGAAAGATCAAGAAGGTGGCGGCCAACACATACATCATCACCCCCTACTCCGTGGATATCATGGGCGATCTGATCGATGAGCTGGAGAACAACGGACTGTACTTCTAAAGAAATCATATAACGGAGGGATCGGCAATGTTTACACCCCAGGAAGTTTCCGAAAAGGTATTCCCCAAGGCGTCATTCGGCGGCGGCGGGTACAACATGGCGTCTGTGGATGAGTTCCTGGACGCGCTGACGGAGGACTACACCGCCCTGTTCAAGGAGAACGTTACGCTGAAGGCCAAGCTGAAGGTGCTGGCCGAGAAGGTGGAGGAGTACCGTTCCACCGAGGAGGCCATGCGCCAGGCGCTGCTGACGGCCCAGAAGATGGCCGCCAAGCTGGTGCAGGAGGCCCAGAGCGAGAAGGAAAAGATCCTCGCCGACGCCCGTGTGGAGGCCCAGGCGGAGATCCACCGGCTGGACGACGAGCGCAGGGCGGCGGAGAAGAAGCTGCAGGCCGCGCAGGAGAAGACCGCGGAGTTCATTCGCCGCAGCGAGGAGCTGTGCCAGGCCCAGAGCGCCTTTCTGCAGTCCCTGCCGGAGCTGGACTTTGTGCCGGAGCAGCCGGAGGTCCCTGCCGCGCCGCAGGCCGATGTGGTGTCCGCCATCGAGCAGGATATCCTCAGCAAGTACATCGACGCGCCGGAGGAGAAGCCCGCCGAGAGCGCCGTCACCGATGAGCCGACCATCAAGCTGCCGCCGGTGGACGGCAGCGCCATCCCCAGCGATTTCCGGCTGAGCCTGGACGAGCTGAAGTTCGGGCGGAACTACAGCGGTGACAAGTAAGCACAACAACAAAAAGGCGGCCTTGTGCCGCCTTTTTTCCACGGAGGAGACGGTATGACGAAGCCTATCATCGCACTGCTGTATGACTTTGACAAGACGCTGTGCACCACGGACATGGAGGACTATGCCTTTATCCCGGCGCTGGGGTACACCCCGGCGGAGTTCTGGCACAAGGCCAATACCTTCGGCCGGGAGAACCGCATGGACGGGCTGCTGGCGTACATGTACACCATGATCGCCGAGTGCCGCGCCCAGGGTAAGACGCTGGAGCGGGACTTCCTGGTGGAGTGCGGCCGCAGCATGGAGCTGTTTCCCGGTGTGCGGGAGTGGTTCGGGCGCATCAACGATTTCGGCGAGAGCCTGGGCGTGGCGGTGGAGCACTATGTGCTGTCCTCCGGCCTGAAGGAGATCATCGAGGGCAGCGGCATCGCCCAGGAGTTCAAGCAGATCTACGCCTGCGAGTTCTACTATGACCAGGCGGGGGAGGCCTGCTGGCCCAAGCTGGACGTCAACTTCACCAACAAGACGCAGTTCGTCTACCGCATCAACAAGGGTGTGCTGGACGTGGCTGACGACAAGACGCTGAACGACTCCATGCCGGACGACAGCAAGCGGGTGCCCTTTACCAACATGATCTATGTGGGCGACGGACTTTCCGACGTGCCCTGCATGAAGATGATGCGCTCCTACGGCGGACAGGCTATCGCCGTGTACCAGAGCAGCAATCGCGCCGGCGTGGAGGATCTGCTGGCCAAGGGGCGGGTGGACTTTATCTTCCCCGCGGACTACCGGCAAGGCACGGGGCTGGACGTGACGGTGCAGAATATCATCCGCAAAATGGCCATCAGCGACGCGCTGACCGCCGAAAACGTCCGGCAGCTCCAGACCATCGGACATGCCGAGGTGCCGGGACAGGCGGGGCTGTTTGAGTGAAAAAAAGACTCTCCGCGCCGCGGCGCGGAGAGTTGTTTTTATTCCTGCACAGGAACGGGCAATGCCGTGCCGTCAGCGCTCCTGCAGGCGGAACCGGATCGTTACATCCGCATTGACGCCCTGGTAATAGTAGATGTAATTCAGATCCAGTTCATAGCCGTCCGGCTTGTTGTTGGTCTTGCAGGAGTGGAAGCCGCTGTAGCTGAAAACAGCGTCATCAATGAGCATGGGATCCTCGTCCCACTCCAGCGTCAGGCTGTTTTTGTTTTCGCGGTGTGCCGTGAACACCTGGCCCTTGTAGTGGAATTCGGCCTCGGTGCCGTCCAGCACAAAGAAAATGTCGTCCACGTCAATGTCGTGCTCCGCGATGGTCTCGCTGTCATAGCGGAGGGTTTCGTGCGTGGCATAGTAGGTGGTGGGACCGGTTTCGCCGCAGGCGGTCAGTCCCAGAGACAACACCAGCGCCAGCAGCAGTGTGATAAGTTTTTTCATTTTTCTCTCTCCTATATATGTTTTTGCGGGGGCGTATCTGCATTATACAGGACGCAGATAGACAAAACAATTCCCCGCCTGCATAGTGTCAGTGGCGGAGAGCGTGTCCGCGGTGTGCCGGGCGCCGGATATTTCGGTGCAGCAATTCTTTGCCCAGCCGGATATTCTGAATGCATCGGAACAATAAAAACCGCCCCGCGCCATTGGCGCGGGGCGGTCTGCACTCTATTTACTTTTTCTTCTTTTTGGCACCCACGATGAGCAGCACCACGACTGCGATGACAGCCACGACCACCATGGCGATCCACAGGCCCATGTTGCTGGTGTCGCCGGTCAGGGGGCTGGCCCAGACGATGCACAGGCACATGGCCGCGGTGCATACCGCGCACAGCAGGCTCAACAGCTTTTTCATCATTTTCACCTCATTCTCTTGGCATTGGTGACTACATTGTACCATGTTTTTTGGGATTTGCAACCCCGGAAATACCGCGCCCCTGCCCGGCAGGCAGGGGCGCGGTGCGTTTACAGATAGTTCAGCGGGTTCACGAATGTGCCGTTCAGCTTGACGCCGAAGTGGCAGTGGTTGCCGGTGGAATAGCCGGTGGAGCCCATTCTGGCGATCAGCTGGCCCTTATGGACCTTCTGCCCCACGGAGGCCACCAGGCTGCTGTTGTGGCCGTAGTATGTCTCATAGCCGTTGCCGTGGTCGATGATAATGAGGTAGCCGTAGCCGCCCATCCAGCCGGAGTATGTCACCGTGCCGCCGTCGGCAGCGTAGATGGACGTGCCGTAGCTGTTGCCGATGTCGATGCCCTGGTGGTAGTTGGAGCCGGACAGATTCAAGCTGCGGTAACCGAACCGGCTGGTGATCACGCCGCTGCACGGCCAGCTGAAGCTGCCGGTGGGATACCAGGTGGGACGCTCCTTGGTGCCGCGAAGCTGCTGCTCCGTTACCGGCTGGGACAGGGTGACGCTGGCCACCACCTCGCGCTCGGTCTCCTCGCCGTTGATGTAGGTCACGTTGGCGGTCACGTCCGCCTTGCCGTACACGCCGGCGGAGGTGACCTTGTACTCGCCCTGGTACATGGAGGCGTCATCGGTGTACTCCACCTGGTAGGGCGTATCCTGCACATACCGCTGCCGCTCTACGTTCACCACGGTCAGATAGGGCACGGCGTTGCTGATGGTCAGCACGTCGCCCACCCGCAGCAGGGCGGGATCGTAGCCCTCGTTCAGCTTCATCAGGTCGTCCATGGGCATTCCGTAGTCCTCTGCGATGCTGTAATAGCTGTCGCCGCTGGCCACGGTGTAGGTCACCTCGCCCTCCTTCGTCTCGTTGAGGATCTCGGCGATATAGCCCAGGTTCATCACATAGGAGGACTCTACATATTCCTGCCGGATCTCCACGTCCTCCACGAAATAGGCGTTGACAGTGTTCACTGTCTGATAGCCCAGCTTCAGCTGCTCAAGCAGATCCTCCAGCGCGCCGGAACGGGTGGTGGCTACCACCTTTTCTCCGTCTACATACAGGACGTATGCGTATTCCACCTCGCCCAGAGCGTCGCTCAGCTCCTCCTCAAAGTCGTCGCCGGATATCAGACTGCTGCGGGGGAAAACGCCGGTCTCGGCGGTCAGCAGTGCGGTATCCACCGCGTAGCTGTTGTCGCCGGTGGTCTCGCGGGTGATGGCTTCGATCTCCGCCACTGCTTTTTCCGCTGCGTGCCGGGAGGACACTACGCCCAAGGCCTGTCCATCGTATGTCACCTGCGCACCCAGGGTGTACAGGGACAGCACCGTGGCCGCGGCGGCAATGGCCACCGCCCCGAACAGGAAGGCCACCGGGTGGAGCTTCATCTTTTCGAAGAAGTGGCGGCGCTTGCCGCTCAGCCAGGCCCAGCCCCTGCGCCGGTTGATCCACCGCTCCCGCACCGTGGCGGCGAACCGCTCAATACTGCTGCGGAAGAAAAGGAACAGCTGGGCCGCGCCGTATTCGGATTCCGGGAAGCGTCTGTCACGATTGGCGGCTGCCAAACGCCGCGCATTGCCGCGCAGGTCGGACAGCCACCGGCCGATCCGGCGGAAGCCCGCTTGTATGTTCAGCGTGAACAGGTCGTGGTGTTCGTCGCAGAAGCTCCGCCAGCTTGTTAAATTGTCACGCCAAAGCTGCCACAGCTCCGAGAGCGTCATGTGCTCGCGGTTGGGATCGCGCCCGACGTTCTTTTTCTGTTGTTGATCCTGCGTCATGGTGTAAGCCCCTAAAAGTTACAAATAGTTACAAACAACAGTATAATACCTTGAAATGCGCGCCACGTCAAGGATTAAATTGTAAACAAACCTCGTTATGCGGAGAAAACCTCATAAAACACCCCTTAAAGGGGCAAAAATGCCCGCTTTCCGAAAAAAGTTTTTTGGCGGGAAATGAAAAAACAAGCCCGAAAGGCCGCCTGGCCTAAGGGCTTGTTTTTTATTTGCGGGAATCCGCTTTGTATAATAACTCTGTAACGGATTGAAGCAGAGTGTGTATTTCCGGCTCATAAACTGCGTCCAGCTGCTGTATCTGGGAGACGACTTCAGCCCAAGGATCACTGCTCTCTTTTCCGAACAGCAGGTAGTCGCTGCTGCATGACAGAACGCGGCAAAGAGTCATCAGCGAATCCAGACTGAATGTGGAATCGCCCAGTTCAATATTGGCAATAAAGCGGGGACTGAGGGAACTCAGTTCGCCCAGGCGCTCTCGTGTGTATCCTGCGCTTTCGCGTTTTTTGCGGAGCCGCCGCCCGATCTCCGCCTTTGTGACTGCGTCCATAGTATCACCTCTTATCACAAGTTTAAGGTGAAAAAAGAAATGTTGAAATGTGATAATAGTTCATGTATAATATGTGATACAGTATGTGCGATTTGAAATATGCCATACAAAATAAAAAGGAGAGACGGAGATGTTTTGTACAGAATGCGGGACACAGCTTCCGGCGGGGGCGATATTCTGTCCGAATTGCGGCACCGGCGTGGGGCAGGCGGCAGCTGCACAAGGTGGCGCGGCGCGGCAGCAGACCGAAAGCGGGCAGGCGGCGCAGCAGACAAGAACAGTGCCGCCGGTCATGCCGGCAAGGCACCGGCATTTTCCGTTCGGCACCATCGTGGCGGCGGCTATTCTGGTGCTGGCGGTGTGGATGCTGTTCAACAATGATTCAAAGTCGGTGCGGGATCTGAAAAATGTGGTTTTTACCCAATACGATGTGGGGGATTCGCTGGAACGTGTCGTAAAGCAGAACATGTCGCATGTGAAGTGGTCATCCGAAAAGGTGGACAAGGAGACGTACTATGTGACGGTCAAAGGCGTTGAAAACATGTATGACGCACTTATTGAGGCGACATTTCAAGTGACATATCTGGATGATATGGTGCATGCTGTTTTAAGCAGCGCTGCGATCAATGGGGAGAGCTGCGCCCAGTCGGAGCTGTGGATGGTGATGCTGCTGATCTATGGTCAGCTGGACGAGGATACACTGGCCGGGCTGATGATTTTGGACGCCATTTGGTAAGGAGGGGACGGAGATGGATCATGCCTATTGCCCGAAGTGCCACGAGCCGAGAGATGCCGCAGCGGGAACGCCCTGCGGCGTCTGCGGCACGGAACTGTGGTCATATGATTCGCCTGCAGAGTATGTGTTCACAAAGGACAAAGGGTTTAGTTACCTCATGTATAAGGAGATCACCACAGAGGCGAGGTTTACCGATCAAAGCATAGAGATATCGCAGACAAATACCTGGTTTGCCTTTTTCAAACGGCCATCCACAAGCGTCAGCATCCCCTATGCGGAGATACAGGAAGTGACTATGTATCGCAGCTGGGATTTTTGGAATTTAGCGCTTGCCGCGTTAGTTACCCTGATCAGCAATGTATGCCGATGGTATTGGTTTTTGGGTGTACTGTTTTTCCTGTGGCTGGCCATGGGAAAGATCATCGCGATCTACTATAAGGACGGTTCCGTGTGGCGCATACCGATAGGGAATTTTGCCCTGCGGGAGAAGCAGTTTGTTGCAGAGGTCCAACAACGTATGCCGAAGGGGGTAGTATAACATGGCTAAGTTCTGTATGTATTGCGGCAAACCGATCGAGGAGGGCACCAGGTTTTGCCCGGCCTGCGGCAAACCGGTGGCAGCGCAACCCGTATCGGAGCCGGCTCCCGCACCGGCGGCGGAGTCTGCGCCGCAGCCAAAGCCGGCCGCAGAGGCCCGGCCGGCCAGGAGCGCCAACTGGGTGCTGATCGGCGCGGCAGCGGTGATATGCGCTGTGATGGTGCTGGTGGTCGTGCTGGTATTGAAGGATAAGGATGCCGGCGGACAGCCGCAGGAGCCGCAGGGCCAGTGGACGGATATACCGGGATTCGGCCCGGATGATATAGACGGCGCGGCGTATGCGCTGCTGCCGGAGTGTACGATGCTGTCCTATGACCATATATACTACAACGAAGGGGAAGCCAGTGTATATATCTACGGCTGCCGTATCCAGGCACCGGAGGGGAGTCTGCTTGACCTTTCCGAAATGACGGTGGACATGAGGGTGGATCTGAGCGATCCGGAAAAGCAGATGTGCAGTTTCAGCGGCTTTGACGGTATACCTAAACTGAAAACGGGAGAGCTTTATACGATCAACGATATCAGCGTAAACGAGATCGAGGTCATGTATGAGGCGCAGCCGTATGTGTCCGGCGGCGGGTACGGGCTCATGTTTCCCGATGTATTTATTGCTGACTTGACCAGAATGGATATGCTCGGTATAAGTGATCCCGGAATGTCCCGCGATATGTGGTTTGACATCTCCGGTGAAGGAAGCACCTTCCCCTACATGCTGCAATCGGAGGAAGGGGACTATATGATCTATCTGGACGAATGCTTCAAGCCGGTATTCTACGGTACGACCAATTACTGATAAAATGAAAAAAACAAGCCCGAAAGGGCTTGTTTTTTTATTTCTTAAAACCGCTTATCCAAGTCGTTTATCAGCGCCGCGACGGCGTTGTCACGGCAGTCGGGCAGAGGATGTACGCCGGGGGTGTTCAGCACCAGCGGAATGGCGTTGGCGGGGGCATAGCCCTCGCCGGCCCAGGTCAGCATGCTGATGTCGTTGGCATGATCGCCTATGCAGAACACGTTTTTCCGCTCCACGCCCAGCAGTGCCGCCAGACGCTGCACCATGCCGCCCTTGTTGGCGCCCTTGGCGGTCAACTCCACCAGCGTTACCGCGCTGGGCACCACCTCGTAGTCGTGATACCAGGGCTGCGCCTCCAGGCAGGCCAGCAGGTCGCCCAGATGCTCCGCCTCGGTGGAAAACAGTGCCTTGCTGATGGGCGACGGCACCTGATCCATAGAGTCTACCTCGATGGACGGCGCGTGGGTGATATGCATGTGCCGCCGTGTCACGTCATTGGCATTCAGCGCGTGGATGGTGTTGTCATCGTGGTACAGTTCCACCGCCACCGTGGGCAGGGCGGCCACCACCTGCGTTACATGAAGCCGCACGGTGTCCGGCAGGAACGCCGTGACGATATATTTCCGCTGCTTGAAATCGTAAATGGCCGCGCCGTTGAACAGCACAGTGGGCCCGTTCATGGGGATGCCGTCCACCACGGTTTCGAAGGCCGGCTTGGCCCGGCCGGTGGCCACGGAAAAGATGCCGCCGTTGGCCATAAAGTATTCCAGTGCCGCCCGGTTTTCGTCGGATACCGGGGGCATGTCCACACACTTCTGCAGGGCCTCCTCGGTATAGACCAGGGTATTGTCAAAGTCGCTGACCAGCAGCAGTCCGTCAAATTTCCCCATGTCTCACGCCTCCGCTCCGCCGGTGGGCTTGCCGCCGCCGTTTCTGCGGCGGGGACGGCGCCGGCTGCTGCGCTTTTTCTCGCCGGTCTGGCCGCCCTCTCCTGCGGGCTGCTCCGGCTTTCTGGCAGGCTGCTGCGCGGCCGGTTCTGCCGGCGTGCCGGCCGCACCGGCGGGTTTGCCGCTTCCGCCGCCGCGCCGTCCGCCTCTGCGGCGGCGACTGCCGCTCTCGCGCCTGGGCTTTTCACCCTCGCCGCCCTTGTCGGGCGCTTCGCTCTTTTCCGCGGGAGCCGCGGGCTTTTCGCTGCCGGCAGCGCCTTCGCCCCGGCGGCGTCCCCGTCCGCCGCGGCTGCGGCGGCGCTTTTCGCCCTCCGCCATGGCGGCATCCGGATCAAAGTCGCTGACCAGTGTGATGGTGGGGAGCTCCTCCTCGATCATAGGCTCTACATACCGTTCGGGCCGCTTGTCGGGAACGACGATACCCTCCCGGCTGCCCTTGCCGCTGCGCAGTACGCACACCTCGCAGTTGTGGTAGCACCGTGCGCCCTCCGGCCGGTCGTCCAGCCGGACGTTCACGGTCTCCTTCAGCACGTTGATGTCGCTGACATTGCCGGTGCCGTCCGGTGTCAGCACAAAGGAGTCGTTCTTGGGCATGCGCTTGATAGCGTCCTCGTAGGCATCCTGTTCATACTTCAGGCAGCACATCAGCCGCCCGCAGGTGCCGGAGATCTTGGTGGGGTTCAGGCTCAGACTCTGCGTCTTGGCCATTTTAATGGACACCGGCAAAAACTCGTCCATAAACTGGGCGCAGCAGAAGGGCCGGCCGCAGATACCGAGACCGCCGATCATCTTGGCCTCGTCCCGCACGCCGATCTGCCGCAGCTCGATCCGGGCACGGAACACGCCGGCCAGATCCTTTACCAGCTCACGGAAATCCACCCGCCCGTCGGCTGTGAAAAAGAACAGGATCTTGCTGCCGTCAAAGCTGCACTCCACCCGCACCAGCTTCATTTCCAGCTTGTGCTGCTGGATCTTCTTTTTGCAGACCTCGAAAGCCTCTTTTTCCCGCCCGCGGTTGTAGGCCGCGGTGTGCTTGTCGTTGTCGGTGGCGATGCGGATGACGCCCCGCAGGGGCTTCACCACCGCGTCGTCCTCCACTTGATGGTTCCCCTCGGCGCACAGAGCGAACTCCGGGCCCTGGGCCGTTTCCACGATCACATCCGTACCGGCGGGGATAGTCAGGCCCTTGGGATCAAAATAGTATTCCTTGCATCCGCTGCGAAAGCGGACAGAGACGACTTCGGTCATAAAAGTTCCTCCCATTTGACGGCGAGGGCACCCAGTATCTGGCCCACGCCCGCGTTGTAATTACATTCGGCGGCGTACTGCTTCAATGCCGCGCACAGCCCTGCCAGCTGCCGCTTGGACAGCTTCTCCGCCAGCAGCCGCGCCTCGTCGGCGCAGGAGGCGTCCGGCTCCGGTTTGCCCTGCTGCACCAGAAGCGCCTCGGCCGCGGCCCGCCACACCTCTTCCAGCAGGCTTTGCAGCTCCTCCCGCTTGAGGGATTGCTCCCTGGACAGCAGCGCGGCGGTCACAGGCAGCAGACGCCCGCCGGCGAAGGTCCGGCACAGCTCTGAGGCCTCCCGGCGCAGCGGCGTCTCCGCTCCGTCGTACTTCAGCAGTACGCAGCGGGAGCGGATCGTCTCCAGCAGGGCGGCGGGCGAGTCGGCGCAGAAAATGAAGGCGGCGTAGGGCGGCCCTTCCTCCACGATCTTCAGCAGCACGTTCTGATCCCGGCTGTTCAGCTGGCGGCAGTCGGTGACGATGTATACTTTCCGTTCCGCCTCGTTAGGTCGGATGTATACATCCTTCCGCAGGGCGCGTATGGCGTCCACCGTCAGTTCCCGGTGCTCGGCGTCCTGCACGGCGATCACGTCGGGGTGGATGCCCTCCAGCACCTTGCGGCAATGGCGGCATTGCAGGCAGGGCTTGTCCGCGCCGCTGCATACATGGGCCGCGGCCAGAAACCGGGCGGCAGCGGACAGATCGCCCCGCCCCGTCAGTATCACCGCGTGACTCAGCCGGCCCTCCGCCGCGGCGCGGCGCACGGTGCGGGCCAGTATGCTGTTTTCCGAAGGAAGCTGCATCATGTTCCGCACCTCGCCTATTATTTCAATATAATAGTATACCACAGCTGCGGCGATACAGGCAAGTGCCATTCCGCCTGACAGGACAAAAATATGGCGCGCCCGCCAATATTCTGTTTCTTGATGGGAAATTTGCGGATAGAACAACAAATTTTCCAAAAAAACTTCAGATAGGGTTGCTTTTAGAAATATTTGTGTCTATAATAAATTGTTCTCATCGTTTGGTACAACTATTTTTATATACGGAGGGTTTCCAATGAGCAAGAAGTATTGTTACCTGTTCACCGAGGGCAACGCTAAAATGCGTGAGCTGCTGGGCGGCAAGGGCGCGAACCTGGCGGAGATGACCAACATCGGTCTGCCCGTGCCCCAGGGCTTCACCATCACCACCGAGGCCTGCACACAGTATTACGAGGATGGCCGTCAGATCAACGACGAGATCATGGCGGAGATCATGGAGTATATCGAGAAGATGGAGAAGATCACCGGCAAGAAGTTCGGCGATCTGGAGAATCCTCTGCTGGTGTCCGTGCGTTCCGGCGCACGCGCCTCCATGCCCGGTATGATGGATACCATTCTGAACCTGGGCCTGAACGAGGAAGTGGTGGACGTTATCGCCAAGAAGTCCAACAACCCCCGCTGGGCCTGGGACTGCTATCGCCGTTTCATCCAGATGTATTCCGACGTGGTCATGGAAGTCGGCAAGAAGTACTTTGAGCAGCTGATCGACGCTATGAAGGAGAAGAAGGGCGTCACCCAGGACGTGGAGCTGTCCGCCGAGGATCTGAAGGAACTGGCCATGCAGTTCAAGGCCGAGTACAAGTCCAAGATCGGCGCCGAATTCCCCACCGATCCCAAGGAGCAGCTGATCGGCGCCATTAAGGCTGTGTTCCGCAGCTGGGATAACCCCCGCGCCAATGTCTATCGCCGCGACAACGATATCCCCTATTCCTGGGGCACTGCCGTCAACGTCCAGTCCATGGCCTTCGGCAACATGGGCGACGACTGCGGCACCGGCGT
>CAVGEC010000019.1:0-27386 GCA_963628195.1 Bacteroidaceae bacterium | reverse complement strand
TGCCGTTCTCCTGCAGCAGCAGCAGGGCGCGGGCCTCGTTGGTGGTGTCGTTGGGCACGGCGATCTTGATGGTGGTGGCAGCAGCGTCGCCGCTATTGTCGTTGGCCTTGCTGCCGCAGGCAGCCAGGCTCAGGGCCAGGACAACGGCCAGGGCCAGGGTAATGATCTTAGTCAGAGTGTTGTGTTTCATGTTCGCAGTCTCCTTTGAAATGATTTAACTTGGGTTGGTTACGATTTTTATCTCAGCACCACCGCCCGGCCGGAACGGCGGTACATAAGCAAAACAAAAAACAGCGGGTTGGTCATCCTTGACACTCCCGCTGCTTGCTCACACATCGGCTTTTTCAAGCCGTCAAACAGTTTTCGGAAAGCTGATGACCTTTTTCGGCGCGACGAAACATGCACATGGACATCATACCCATGCACATCTCGCACATCATCATGGTGACGTTACGCTTCATGTCAGCTTTCCTCCTCACTGTGATATTCCCTTTCGGGATGGCGGCATAATAACGCCGTTGGAGCCGATTGTCAACCCCCTTTTTCGCCTTTCTGCGTTTTTTCCAAAAAACCTACAGCGCTGGTATGTGATTTCGTCACATTTTCCCCAAGCGAAAAAACACAGGCGGCTCATGCCGCCCGTGTTTTTCTCAAAAAGCCTCTTAAAAACACCGCCGCCATCACCGCGCACAGTGCTTCTGAGAGTACCGGCGCGTACCAGATGGCGTTTCCGCCCACGGTGAAGGCCAGCAGGAACAGCGCCCCGGCCTGGAACGCCAGACCCCGCCCCACGGAGATGGAGATGGAGGCTTTCGGCTGCTCCACCGCCGTCAAAAAGCCGCCCATGAGGATGTTGCCGCCCAGCAGCAGATAGCACAGCGCATACCGCCGCAGGGCGCCCGCGGTATCTGCCGCCAGCCACGGCTTCTCCGCGTCTACGAAGATCCCGGCGATCTGCGGCGCGAAGAGCATCACCCCGGCAAAGATCACCGCCGTCATAATGGCCACCGCCGTGGCGCCGTAGCGCAGCAGCTTCCGGCAGCCCGCCATGTCCTCCTTGCCGTAGTGATAGCTCACCAGCGGCTGGCTGCCCTGCGAGATGCCCAGCATCGTGTTCACGATCAGCGTGTTCACATAGGCGATGATGGTGTAGCTGACCAGTCCGTCGTCGCCCAGGCACCTGAGGATGACACGGTTGAACAGGAAGATCATCACGCCGTTGCACAGCTCCGTCACGCCGTCGGCCACGCCCAGGGGCAGCAGCCGCTTATAGATGCGCCAGTCCATTTTGAACTTCACAAAGTGGAACGTGTTGTGCCCGCCCAGGAAGTGCCGCAGATAGATGACGCACGTCAGCAGCTGCGACAGTCCCGTGGCGAACGCCGCGCCCCAGGTGCCCCAGTCCAGAATAAAGATGGCCACATAGTCCAGCACACAGTTGGTCAGACAGCCGGTGATCACCGTCAGAATGGCGATCTTGGGATAGCCATCCGTTTTGATGAGCACCTCCATGTTGTAGGATACGATAAAGCACACCGCGAAGGGGGCCAGTCCCCGCAGATAGTCGATGGTGTGCTGATACGTCACGCCCTTGGCGCCCAGCAGTACGGCGAAGGGCTCCAGAAACACGAACACCAGCACCGTGACGGCCAGCCCGATGCAGGTCAGCAGCACCGTGTTCTGGCTGAACAGGCTGTTGGCCTTTTCGCCCTGTCCCTGCCCCAGATAGATGGCGATGACGGTGCTGGTGCCCACGGCAAAGATGATGCCGATGGAGAACAGTATGTTGGTGAACGGCACCGCCAGATTCACCGCCGCCATGGCGTACTCGCCCACGCCCTTGGATACCATCAGCCCGTCCACGATGGAGTACAGGCTGAATACCATCAGCGACGCCACCGTTGCCGCCGCGAAATGCAGAAATTGCGATAACAGACTCCGCTCATTGAGCATTTTCGATGAGTTTCCTTTCTTTCCTGATAGATGCCGTCCCGCCGGACGGCGCTCCCGATATATTCTATTCTAATGAAATTCCCGTGAAAAGTCAAATCTGCTTGCCGTTATGGGCAGGACAGTATATAATCATCTTGATTAGAAAAACTGGGAGGTGCCCTATGGAACTCTATGTGCTGGATGCGTTTTCCACCCGAATTTTCGGCGGCAACCAGGCCGGCGTGGCCCTGCCGGACCGCCCCCTGTCCGACGAGACCATGCGTCAGATCGCCGCGGAGCTGAAGCATTCCGAAACGGCCTTTGTCACGCAGGAGCCCGACGGCTCCGTCACTCTCCGCTATTTCACCCCCGCCGGCGAGGTAGAACTCTGCGGCCACGCAACGGTGGCCTCCTTCGCGCTGCTGCGTCAGCTGGGCAAACTGTCCGACGGCGACTGCACCGCCCATACAAAGGCCGGTGAGCTGACCGTTACCGTCCGGGGCGATACCGTGTGGATGGACATGGCCCCGCCGCGGCTGCTGGGGGACATTCCAGCCGGTGAGCGCGCCGCGCTGTATGAGGCCTACGGCCTGACGGAGGCGGACTGCCCGGCGGGCTACGTTCCGCGTATCGTTTCCACCGGCCTTGCGGATATCATGCTGCCCGTCCGTGACCACGACACCCTCATGCGCGCCGTCCAGAACGCCCCCGCCGTCACGGAGCTGTCCCGGAAATACGCCGTCACCGGTGTCCACATGTTCTGCCCCGGCGCGGACGGCGTGACGGCCTGGTGCAGCAACTACGCGCCCCTGTACGACATTCCGGAGGAGTGCGCCACAGGCACCAGCAACGGCGCGCTGACCTACTACCTGTACCTCCGGGGCGACGTGAAGCCGGGACAGGAGAACCTGTTCCTCCAGGGTGAGCACATGTCCCGTCCCAGCGAGATCCGCAGCGTCCTGTACGAAAGAGACGGCGCCGTGACCGTCCGCATCGGCGGCAGCGCCGTGGTCTCCCTTTCCTGTGACCTGAAGCTGTAAGCAAAAAAAGAAAGCCCGCAAGGGCTTTCTTTTTTTGCTTACACATACCGCTGCGTCGTCACGTCGAATACGCCTCGCGTGGTGATGCGCAGGCTGGGGATCACCGGCAGCGCCATGAAGCTCAGCGTCATGAACGGATCGATGCCCGTGGACACGCCCAACTCGTGGGCGGCCCTCTTGGCGTCCTCCAGGTCGCGGTTCACGTTCACCAGCGTGTCGTCGGACATGATGCCTGCAATGGCCAGCAGCAGCTCGCCCTTCACCTGGCCGCCGTTCACCACCGTGATGCCGCCGTGCTGCTCCACGATGCGGTTGGCGGCGAAGGCCATATCCTCCTCGTTGGTGCCCACCACGATGATGTTGTGGCTGTCGTGACTGATGCTGGTGGCCACGGCGCCCTGCTTCAGCCCGTAGCCCTTGATGTAGCCCAGACCGATATGGTGGGTGTTCTTGTGCCGCTCGATCACGGCGATCTTGAGGATGTCGTATTCCACGTCGATCCGGTCGGTGTACCCGCCGTCGGTGGTGGTGATCTCGCCGTCCACCATGCCGATCACCGCGTGCGGCCGCTGGTCGATGAAGTCCGCCGCGGTCAGCGGAGCCACATGGAACGTATCGTGGGCCCGGTTCACCAGGTAGGGATCGATCTCCGGGGCGGGGAAGTCCGCCACCACGCCGTTCTCCACCATCAGCGCGCCGCGCTTGTATACCTTCTCGATGTTGAAGTGCTCAAAGTCGTCGATGACCACAAAGTCCGCCAGATACCCCGGCGCGATGGCGCCGCGGTTGTTCAGCAGGAAATACCGCGCCGCGTTGTGGCATGCCGCCTTGATGGCTGTGATGGGATCCGCGCCCAGCTGGATGGCCTTCTTGACGATGTAGTCGATGTGCCCTTTCTCCAGCAGGTCGTTGGGGTGCTTGTCGTCGGTGCAGAACATGCACCGCTCCACATACTTGTCGCACAGCAGGGGGGCCAGCGCCTCCAGATTCCGCGCCGCCGTGCCCTCACGGATCATAATGAACTGCCCCCGCTGCAGCTTGGCGATGGCGTCGTCCAGATCGTGGCACTCGTGGTCGGAGTATACGCCCGCGGCGACGTAGGCGTTCAGGTCGTTCCCCACCAGATCCGGCGCATGGCCGTCGATCTTCTTGTGGTGCGCCTGGCTGGCCACGATCTTCTCCACCACCTGCGGATCTCCGTTGATGGTGCCCACGAAGTTCATCATCTCCGCCAGGCCCTGCACCCTGGGATGGTCATAGAAGCTGTCGATGGCCCGATAGTCCAGATTCGCGCCGGACTCATCCAGCGGCGTGGCCGGCACGCAGCTGGGCAGCATGAACCGCACGTCCACCGGCAGATCCTCCGTGGCCTGCAGCATGTACTCGATGCCGTCCGTGCCCATGACATTGGCGATCTCATGGGGATCGGTAATGACCGTGGTGGTGCCGTGAGGCAGCACCGCCTTGGCAAACTCCGTGGGGCTCACCAGCGAACTCTCCAGATGGATATGCGCGTCCACGAAGCCCGGCAGCACGATCTTGCCGCCCACATCTACCTCCACGCTGCCGCTGTATTCGCCCATGCCCACGATCAGCCCCTCGGCCACGGCGATGTCGCCCCGGCACAGCTCGTTGGAGAACACGTTCACATAGGTGGCGTTTTTCAGCACCAGATCGGCCTTCTCCCGTCCCGCCGCCACGGCGATGACACGCAGCTTCTTTGTCAGCTTCCGGTTGATCTTGCCCGCGTAGCTCTCTTTCACTGCCATATTTTCCGCTCCTTTCTCCCGTCCAAAGCATTAGTTTTGTTAATTCTACATATTATCACTACTTATCGCAAAAGTCCATCCCTCCAGCCATAAAAAAAGTGCGGCAGCCACAGGGCTGCCACACTTTTTGCTTATGTATGAGGTGCTTTACTTCACGCTGCCGTCGGCGTTGAACACCGGCAGTACGCCCAGGTACTTGATGTCCTTGCGGTCTGCCGCGCCGCCCTCGGCCAGCACGGCGATGCGGTCCACCACGGTGCCGCCGGCCATCTTGACCAGCTCCTCCATGGCGTGCAGCGAGCCGCCGGTGGAGATCACGTCGTCCATCAGCACGATGCGCTTGCCGCGGATCAGATCCGCGTCGTCCCGGCCCAGATACAGCTTCTGCACCCCGGCGGTGGTGATGGACTTGTCCTCCACATGCAGGGGATCGGGCATGTAGGCCTTGGGGCCCTTGCGGGCAATGAAATAGTGCTTGGCGCCGCTCTGCCGTGCCATCTCATGGATCAGGGGGATAGACTTGGCCTCCGCGGTGAACAGATAGTCGTAGCTGTCCGCCTCCAGCATGGCCAGCATGTCCCGTGCGCAGGCCACGGTCAGCTCCGCGTCGCCGAAGCAGATGAATGCGCCGATGTACAGGTCGTCTGTGACCTTACAGATAGGCAGCTCCCGATGGAGCCCAGCGATGTCGATGGGGTAAACAGGCATGTTACATAACTCCTTCAGCAGCCCCGTCCGGCGGAGCCGCATTATGATGCGCGGCGCAGATGCGTCACTATGTAATTATATGGGATGCGCCGCAAAAAGTCAACCCTTCCCCATGCACACGCTGCCGTATGCTGCGAAAGCGATATAACGCGCACAATGCATGACTTGCGCGGAATGAGGGAAAATGACAATGTACAAGTTCGACATCGGGCTGTGTACAGGTATATTTTCTACTGGATATGGCCCGTTTCCATGTGGAAAACCCCCTGGAAAAAGCGCCCAATTCAGCGGAATTACAATAATTCGTTGAAACTGCCGATATATCGTTCGCACGTTTCGGCCATCTCTCCGGCGGTAGAGGCGAAGTACGGATCCGCTACGCCCACCGTGTGCATCCCCGCCGCTTTGGCGCCCCGCACGGCCTCTACCGAGTCGTCGAACAGCGTGCACTCCGCCGGTGAGACGCCCAGCGCCGCCGCCACTTTTTCCCACAGTGCCGGGTATTTTTTCTCCGTGCCCAGCTCCTGGGCGAAGAAGACCCGCTCGAAGTACGGCAGCAGCCCCAGATGTGTCAGTGCCGAGCGGCAGTGCACCGGCACCGCGCTGGTCACCACGGCCATGCGCTCTCCCTGTGAGCGCATTTTCTCCAGAAACGCCCGTACACCGGGCTTTTCCGCCACATCCGTGGCGTAGATGTCCCCAGCCATCTCCATCCACTCCGCCATGATCTCCTCCTCGGATTCCGGCAGACGGCAGAATGCCTTGGTGAACTTCGCCGCCAACGGGAATATGGTGTGGGCCACGCCCTCGTAGTATTCCTGCGTGTAGGGCAGCCCCCGTTTTTCCAGGAAGCGCGTGTCCACGTCCTTCCATATCCCGTTGGAGTCGATCAGCGTTCCGTCCATGTCAAAAAGCAGCATATCGGCCCTCCTTTTCCCCGGAAATAATGCTTGCCAATCCCAGGGGCAAGTGATATGATAGCACTCATCATATCATGCTTATCAAGCGCTGTAAATGGTTTTTCCCCGGTTTCCGCCGGAAAGTGAGGTTAAGCGTATGCAAAAAGCAGATTATCGCAGGGGCATGCCCGCGCTGGGCGTGTGCTTCCTGATATGGGGTTTTCAGCCGTTGTACTGGTATATGTGCACCGCCCTCTGCGGCGAGATGGATACGTTTTTCCTCATGGCCTGCCGCATCATCTGGGCGGCGGTGTGCTGCCTGTGCATCCTCAAGGTGCAGGGCAAGCTTCCCCAGCTGTGGGCCGTTTTCAAGAGCAAAGAGACGCTGAAGCGTGAGATCCCCGCCTCCGTTCTGCTGTTCGGCGACTGGCTGGTGTACCTGTGGGCTGTGCAGAATGGCCGCGTGCTGGAGTGCAGTCTGGGCTATTACATCCAGCCCCTGGTGGTCTTTGCGCTGGGCGCGCTGATCTTCAAGGAGAAGCTGAATTGGCGGCATTTCGTCATCATCGCTATTGTGGTGGTGGGTATCGTGCTCAGCACCACCGGCTTCGGCGGCATCCCCTGGGTTACCATTTCGCTGGCGCTGATGTTCGCCGTTTATGCCGCCATTAAGAAGAGCCTGACCATCGACTCCATCGTGTCCACCACGTCTGAGATACTGATGATGGTGCCTGTGGCGCTGCTGTTCATTCTGTTATTCCGTATGGGCGATAACGGCATGGGCAGCATGACGGTGCTGAAGCAGCTGCTGATGATCGGCGGCGGCATCGTCACCGGCCTGCCCATGGTGTTTTTCTCCATCGGTGTGAAGTATCTGCCGATGATGACCGTCGGCATCTGCCAGTATATCAGTCCGTCGCTGGCCATCGTCTGCGGCGCCATCATGGGGGAAGCGCTGACACATGAAAAGCTGGTCAGCTTCCTGTTTATCTGGGCCGGCGTCCTCCTGTATGTGCTCAATACCATCTACGAGGAAAAGCGGCGCAAAAAGGCCGCTGCAAAGTAAAAATATACCCATAGGGGCGGACGAAACGTCCGCCCCATTTTATGCAAGCACCTCTTGCGATTTCGTAGGGGGCGATGCCTTCATCGCCCCGCCGTCACACCAGCGGACACCCGATAGACCTCCCGTAGGGGCGGACGACTCTGCCCGCCCCGCACACCGCGCAGCGGTGTCATTCCGAGCTGGTCCGCAGACTGGCGTGGGGATCCGTTCCCTGCGCCCGCAGGCGCGGGATTCTCTTTGTGTCTATGATATGGACAAACCGGGAAAACTGTGGTAAAATGGCAGCTATCATGGGCGGGTATGTGCTGCTCGGCGCAGTGTGTCCCCGCGGAGGAGAGTGCGGTATGCAGGGTAAACTCATCGTGTTCGAGGGGACGGACGGCTCCGGCAAGGCTACCCAGTCCCAGCTGCTGTGCGGCGAACTGACCAAGCGCGGCATCCCGTACCGCAAGCTGCAGTTCCCCAGGTATAACGAGGAATCCTCGGCGCTGATCCGCCTGTATCTGGGCGGGGCTTTCGGCGACAAGCCCGGCGATGTGAATGCCTACGCCGCCTCTGTGTTCTACTCTGTGGATCGCTATGCCTCCTACAAGCAGGACTGGGGCGCCTATTATGAGCAGGGCGGCCTGCTGATCGCCGACCGGTATACCACCAGCAACGCCGTCCACCAGACCAGTAAGCTGCCCCGTGAGCAGCAGGATGCCTTTTTGGACTGGCTGTTTGACTTCGAGTACCGCCTGCTGGGCCTGCCGGAGCCCACGCGTGTGCTGTATCTGGATATGCCCACCGAGGCCACGGAGCAGATGATGCGTCTGCGGGAGGCGGCCACCCACACCACTGCCGATATCCACGAGAAGGATGAGGAATATCTGCGCCGCTGCCGCGAAAGCGCCGCCCGTGTGGTGGCGCGCTGCGGCTGGACGCGTATCGACTGCGCCAGAGACGGCGTACCCCGTCCGATAGACGACATACACAATGAAGTGATGGAGCGCGTGGCCGATATCATCGGCTGACGCGCCGAAAGGAGCAAAGACTATGGGAAACCGTGAAGAACGAAACGAATACGCCACGGCGAAGTGGGACGCCGAAGAGGTCCGCCGCCAGGCGTCCTCCGAGCAGCGCCGCCACAGTGACCGCCGCCGCAGGAATAAGCGCAACCGCACCATCGTCTATCTGGCCTGCGTGGTGCTGGTGTCCTGCCTGCTGGCGGGTATCGGCTGGCTGCTGGTCAACGATGTCTGCTCGCTGAACAAGCCCTATACCGAGGTGGAGATCACCGTGGAGGAGGGCGACAGCCGGGGCGATGTGGCCAAAAAACTGCACGATGCGGGATTGGTGAACTCCCGCCTGGTGTTCAACATCGCCGGCACATTCCTGCACTATAACCGGTATGTGGAGCCCGGTACCTATACGCTGAACAGCGATATGGATTTCCGCGCCCTTATCACCAATATGCACGACTGGGAGACGGATGCCAAGGAGGCACAGGGCCTCATCAAGGTGACGATCCCGGAGGGCTACACTGTCCGCGAGATCATCGACCTGCTGGCGGAGAAGGGCGTGGCCACCAAGGAGGCGCTGGAGGATGCCTGCGCCAATTTCGAGTACGAGGACTACGACTTCCTGGACAGCAGCAAGCTGGGCAGCATCGACCGCATGGAAGGCTTCCTGTTCCCCAGCACCTATGAGTTCGACAAGAACCGTTCCGCCGTCTATACGGTAGAGACTATGCTGGTGTACTTCAAGAACAGCATCAGCCAGCAGATGCTGGCCGACATCAAGGCGTCTCCCTATACCCTGCAGGAGATCATCACCATGGCCTCCCTCATAGAGAAGGAATCCATCGGCGACGATACTGAACGAAAAAACATCAGCTCGGTTATCCACAACCGTCTGGAGAACCCTGACAGCGAAAAGGGCGGCCGCGCCCTCCAGCTCTGCTCCAGCATCAACTATATCATGAAGCACGACGGCGTAAAGACCTTCGACACGGAGATCGACAGCCCCTATAACACCTATATCAATCCCGGCCTGACACCCGGCCCCATCTGCAACCCCGGCCTCTCCGCGATTCAGGCAGCCATCTACCCGGCGGACACCAACTACTACTTCTTCGCCCTGGGCACGGATGGCAAGAGCCATTTCTTCACCGACTACAACGAGCACCTGAAGTTCATCAACAGTGATGAATACCAGCCCATCTACTCCTGATGACGGTACAGAGGAAGAAGCCGGAGCTGCTGTCCCCGGCGGGGGACTGGGAAAAGCTGCGGATGGCCGTGCTGTACGGGGCGGACGCGGTATACCTGGCCGGTACGTCTTTTGGCATGCGGTCTTTCGCCGGAAACTTCGATGATGAGCAGCTGCCGAAGGCGGTCAGATTTGCCCACGACCACGGTGTGAAGGTTCACGCCACTGTCAATACCATGCCCCGCTGGAACGAGGCCGAGGCCCTGCCCGCCCATCTGGAAAAGCTGGATGCGGCGGGAGTGGACGCCCTCATTCTGGCGGATCTGGGTGCCTTCACCCTGGCGGGGAAGTACGCGCCCCACTGTCAGCGGCACATCAGCACCCAACAGTCCGTTGCCAATCACGTCTGCGCCCAGGCTTGGTATGACCTGGGCGCCAGCCGCGTGGTGCTGGCCCGTGAACTGAGTCTGGACGAGATCGCGGCCATCCGCGCCAGGGTATCTCCGGAACTGGAGCTGGAGGCGTTCTGCCACGGTGCCATGTGCGTCAGCTATTCCGGACGGTGCCTGTTGAGCAACTATATGACGGGCCGCGATTCCAACCGGGGCGAGTGCGCCCAGCCGTGCCGCTATCAGTACGCGCTGATGGAGGAGAAGCGCCCCGGCGAGTATTTCCCGGTGTTCGAGGATGAGAAGGGCACCTACATCATGAACAGCAGGGATATGTGTATGATCGACCACCTGGACGACCTGATGGACGCCGGGGTGGACTGTCTGAAGATCGAGGGGCGGGCGAAGTCCGCCTATTATGCCGCCATTGTCACCGGGGCGTACCGCCACTGTCTGGACGCGGCGGCTGCCGGGCAGCCGCTGGATCCCGTCTGGCGGGATGAAGTGGAGCATATCAGCCACCGGCACTATGCCACCGGCTTTTTCTACGGTCAGCCGGGGCAGTATTACGAGAGTGCCCGGTATCTGCGGGATTGGCAGATCTGCGCCGTGGTCACGGATTGTGATGAGAATGGTCTGGCCACACTGAGCCTGCGGAACAAGTTTGCCGCGGGGGACACAGTGGAGGTGGTAGGGCCGGACACGAAGCCCTTTACCATGACCGTGCCGATGATGCAGGACGCGGAGGGCGGCGATCTGAGCGAGCCGAAAACGCCGCAGATGGTATTCACCATGCAGCTGCCGCACCCCGTGCCGCCCATGAGCTTCATTCGCCACGCGGTGGAACTGAGCGGCAAATAGTACAAAAAGACGTCCCCCGGCTCCGCCGGGGGACGTTTGCTTATGCGTTGCTGGTGGGTTGTGCTGCGCTGTCGGGATTTGTCTCCGGTTCGGAGGCCAGGGCTTCGTGGCGCCGTTCGCACACGGCCAGGAAAAAGGCCCAGGCGATAAAGGGGAGCACAGCCAGCGCCCCTCGGATATACCACCAGGTGACGGAGAAATAGGCTGCCGCCGCGCCTGCATGGAAGCACAGCAGTGTGAATAAGTAAAACTTCATCTTCCGCAGGTGGGCACGGTCCTTATCAGACAGATAGCTGGCAAGGGCCAGTGAGGTCTGCTTGGTGTTGTTGGTGGAGAAGATGGTGGAGCTGTAAAAGCCCCGCGCCCCTGCGAAACTGCTCCACTGGATGCTCATGGCGAAAAAGATGGGGTACAGGGCTACCACAACGTTCAGCTCGGCGGGCAGAAACGCTACGGTGATGGCGGCCGCGGCGGTGACGGCAGGGGAGACGTAATGCATGTCCCATCCGCACCAGTGGGGCAGAAATACCGTCAGCATAGTGCCCAGCACATACAGAACCAAAGCGCCCAGGTGCAGGGCTGTGGCGTACAGGTCGCCCCGCAGGGCGTCCAGCAGCAATTCCAGCAGATTCACTGTCTGGGCGTTGCCCATGACGCCGCCGTGCACCAGCACGGCGTAGCAGCCGAAAAAGCCGCCCACGGCGCAGAAGGCCAGATGGCGGTACAGGTCGATATGGTCGCTGTGGGAAAGCTTCTGCACAAAAATACCCTTCTTTCGTAGATCAACGCCATTCAGTATACCACAGGGCGGCGGAAAGGCAAGGGGGAAAACGCACAAAAAGGGGAGAAAGGAAGCAAATTCGTGTTGACAATGGCGGACATTGTGGTAAAATAGCGCTATGAAAAATCGGCAATGAGGAAGATGAGTCGCCGGATACCGCCCGGAGCGAGACGGGGAGAGTGCAAGCCCGTCGGATACGGTATGGCGACAGCCGCTTCTGAGCAGGCCGCGGCGAGCGGCACGGGGTGCTCCCGTTACAGAGCAGCTTAAGATGACGGCTTGCGCCGTCAATTAGGGTGGTACCGTGAAGCGATGCTTCGCCCCTATGCTGGGGCGGGGCGTTTTCTTTTTTAGGAGGCGAGTTGGTGCACTATACGATCATCGATATGGAGAAGGATCCCCGCTGCGGGCAGTTTGCCTATTTCCGGGGCATGCAGTTTCCCTTTGCCAGCGTTACGGTGGAGGTGGACATCACCGACATGATGGCGGCGCGGGGCGACAGGCCGTTTTTCCTGAGCCTGCTGTATGCCGTGGTGCGTGCGGCCAACGCGGTGCCTCAGCTGCGGCGGCGTATCCTGCCGGATGGCCGGGTGGCGGAGTATGACTGGTGCGCGCCGTCCTACACGGTGATGCAGCCCAACGGCGTGTACGTCTATGCCACGGTGGAGGGAGACCTGTCCTACGAGGACTTTGCGGCAGAGGGGCAGCGGCGGCAGCGAGAGGTGCTGGAGAGAGGAACGCTCACCGAGGACGGTGATCTGCGCAGCTTTTTCTTTGTGTCCAGCGTGCCCTGGCTCCACTACACCCACGCGCAGAATCCCATGGAAAACCCCGACGACAGCAACCCGCGTATCAACTGGGGCAAATACGTCGTGGTCAACGGCAGAGTCACGCTGCCGGTGACCATCACAGTGAATCACGCGCTGGCAGACGGGCTGCATATTTCCCGGTTCTATCAGAACCTGGACGGGGAGCTGGCGGCGCTGGCGGAGCATTGGAAGAATTGAAGAATATGGATCTTGCAAAACGGAGCGTAGGGGAGGGGCTCTGCCCCTCCCGCCCGGCAGACAACGACGTACTGCTGCGCCGCGGGCGGGGTAGAACCCCACCCCTGCACCCGATGAAACGCAGTATAAGTAAATTTGTAATATAAAAGGAGACGAATGACTATGAGCCATCCCTATCACGGCCTGAACGAATTGCGGGAGATGTTCCTGAAGTTCTTTGAGACAAAAGGCCATCTGCGGCTGCCCAGCTTTTCACTGGTGCCCCAGAACGACAAATCCATCCTGCTGATCAACGCCGGCATGACGCCCATGAAGCCCTGGTTCAAGGGCGAGGAGGAGCCGCCCTGCCACCGCGTGTGCACCTGTCAGAAGTGCATCCGTACCGGCGACATTGACAACGTGGGCAAGACGGCCCGCCACGGCACCTATTTTGAGATGCTGGGCAACTTCTCTTTCGGCGATTACTTCAAGCACGAGGCCATCGCCTGGAGCTGGGAGTTCCTCACCAGCCCGGAGTGGGTAGGACTGGAGGCGGATCGGCTGTATCCCTCCGTGTATGAGAGCGACGATGAGGCCTTTGCCATCTGGCGGGACGAGATCGGTATTCCTGAGAACAAGATCTTCCGCTTCGGCAAGGAGGACAACTTCTGGGAGCACGGTTCCGGCCCCTGCGGCCCCTGCTCCGAGATCTACTATGACCGCGGCCCGGAGTACGGCTGCGGCAAGCCCGGCTGCACGGTGGGCTGTGACTGTGACCGGTATATCGAGATCTGGAACAACGTATTTTCCCAGTTTGACAACGACGGACACAATAACTATACCGAACTGAAGCAGAAGAACATCGACACCGGTATGGGCCTGGAGCGTCTGGCCTGCGTGTGCCAGAACGTGGACAGCCTGTTCGATGTGGATACGGTGATGAACATCACCCATAAGGTCAGTGAGCTGACCGGCGCCCACTATGGCGAGAGCTACAAGCGCGATGTAAGCCTGCGTGTCATCACCGACCATATCCGCTCCGCTACGTTCATGATCTGCGACGGTATCCTGCCCAGCAACGAGGGCCGCGGCTATGTGCTGCGCCGTCTGCTGCGCCGGGCGGCCCGCCACGGCAAGCTGCTGGGCGTCAACGAGCCGTTCCTGTACAAGGTCGTGGACACCGTCGTCCATGAGAACGAGGGCCAGTACCCCGATCTGAAGGAAAAGCAGAGCTATATCACCAAGGTCATCCGCACCGAGGAGGAGAACTTTGCCCGCACCATTGACGGCGGCATCCGTATCTATAACGAGATGCTGGCCGGCCATAAGGAACGCGGCGAGACGGTGTTCTCCGGCGCGGACGCCTTCAAGCTGTACGATACGTTTGGCTTCCCCATCGATCTGACGGCTGAAATGGCCGCCGAGGAGGGGATGACCGTTGACGAAGATTCCTTCAAGACACTGATGACCGAGCAGAAGGAACGCGCCCGTGAGGCCCGCAAGGCCCTTGGCGACCTTGGCTGGGCCGGCGTGGAGTTCGGCAAGGATATGCCTGCCACGGAATTCGTGGGCTATGACCACGATACGGCAGAGGGCGCGAAAGTGCTGGCCATCGTGGCCGAGGGCGAGCAGGTGGATGAGATCGTGTCCGGTATGGAGGCGATCCTGGTGCTGGATAAGACGCCGTTTTATGCCGAAATGGGCGGCCAGGTGGCCGACCACGGCGTGATCTCCGGCGATGGCATGGAGTTCGTGGTCACCGATGTGCAGAAGAATAAGGGCGGCAAGTTCATGCATTACGGCAAGCTGCTCAGAGGAAACGTCTCTGTGGGCGACAGCGTGACCGCCGCTATCGACACCGAACGGCGCGCCGCTATCCGCCGCGCTCACAGCGCCACCCATCTGCTGGATGCGGCGCTGGTGAAGGTGCTGGGCGATCATGTGCACCAGGCCGGTTCTCTGGTGGAGCCGGATCGCCTGCGCTTCGACTTTACCCACTTCGAGGGCATTACGCCGGAGCAGCTTGATCGGGTGGAGGACATGGTCAACGATGCGATCCTCTCCGGTATGACCATCACCACCGAGGAACTGCCCATTGCCGAGGCCAAGGCGCGGGGCGCTGTGGCTACCTTCGGTGAGAAGTACGGCCAGACTGTCCGTGTGGTGACCATGGGCGACTTCTCTATGGAACTGTGCGGCGGAACGCATCTTGATAATACTGCGAAAGCGGGCCCGTTCCGCATTAAGAGCGAGAGCAGCGTGGCCTCCGGCGTGCGCCGTATCGAGGCCACCACCGGAAAGGCCACTATGGCTGAGATGCGCCACAGCCGGGGGCTGCTGAACCGGGCATCCCAGTTCTTCAAGTCTGCGCCGGAGACGCTGATGGAGCGGCTGGAGCAGCAGGCTGCGGAGATGAAGTCCCTGCGCCAGGCTTTGGAGAAGTTCAAGAGCGAGGCGTCCATGGGCGAGGCCAAGCAGATCCTGGCCTCGGCCAAGACCGTGGGCGGCCTGCATATCATCACCGGCACGCGGCAGGGACTGGACGCCAATGCCCTGCGGCTGATGGGCGACTTCCTGCGGGACAAGGATCCCAGCGTGGTAGGCGTGCTGGCCAGCATCGTGGGAGAGAAGGTGACGTTCCTGGCGGTGTGCGGCAAGGAGGCTGTAGCCAGGGGCGTGAAGGCCGGCGATCTGGTCAAGACCGTGTCCGCCATCTGCGGCGGCAAGGGCGGCGGCAAGCCCGACAGCGCTATGGGCGGCGGCACAGAGATGCTGAAGGTGGATGACGCGCTGGCGACCGTGGACGATTTCGTGGCGGAAAAGCTGGGCTGAGAGATACGCGCTCCCGCCCGCAGGAGCGGGAGCGCATAAAAACTGTGAAAGGAGATACGACCATGAAGAATGATTGCCTGTTCTGCGCCATTATCGATGGGGAGATCCCCAGCAAGAAGGTGTATGAGGATGAGCAGTGCTATGCCTTTTACGACATTGAGCCCCAGGCGCCGGTGCATTTTCTGGTGGTGCCCAAGGCGCACATCTGCTGCGCCAACGCCATTACGGCAGAGAACAGCGGTGTTGTGGCACACTGCTTTGAGGTCATCGCCAAGATCTGCGGGGAACTGGGCGTGGAGAGTTACCGCATCGTGAATAACTGCGGCGATCAGGCGGGGCAGACCGTGAAGCACCTGCATTTCCATGTGCTGGCGGGCCGCGATATGACCTGGCCTCCGGGCTAAAAAAGAGAGGGCATCCCTTCGGGGCAATGTCATGGATCAGATTAAGGACCAGGCCATTTGGCCTGGTCCTTAATTATTTAATATTTTTCTCCCAATTCTTTTTTGTGTTCCCCGCCACCGCAGGGGGCGGGGAACACTGATATTTATTCTGCAAGGGAACACGGAATAAAATTGGGATGTATTTTTCTACATTTTTCAAATTGTTTTCTAAAATGTGGTCGCATTTTTTCTACATAATTTTGACAAAAATGTTTAACAATATTGCCCTTCGGGAGCGCCCGTTTTCATGTACGCGGTGCGGGAAAACGACCGAACAAAGGACGTTTTGCCATGGCGGCAGGCAAAAAGAACCGCCTCCCGGCGGTTCTCTTTGCTTGTTTTTTGGCGGTTCTCTTTGTTTATTTTTTCAGGTTGGCCAGAGCGGTCTTAACGCCCTCCAGCCCTTCGCCGGCGGCCTTTTTGACGCCCTCAAGGCCCTCTTCGGCGGCTTTTTTCAGCTCGTCCTTCACATCTACGGCCAGGCGGCGGAATATCTCGCCGATGATCTTTTTCTTTTTCTCGTCCGCGCCGGCGTACTGCTTCAGCAGCGCCGCGCTGCCGGCCAGACCGCCGCTGCGCAGATCGTCCAGCGTCCGGGCCTTGCCGGAGAGGGAGAGTACGTCAAACAGCGCGTCGGTAAATTGCTCACGCTCGGCGGGGGTCATGGAGCCGATCCACTCACGGAGGACGTCGTCGGAGAGCTTGCCCATCTGGGAGCGCTGGCCCAGGTGGACGAATCGGGTGCCGATCACGTTCCAGGACAGGGGCTCATGCTGCATGACGGAGCGGTTGGCGCTGTCGATAACGGCGTAATCCTCGGCGTGTTCCAGCAGGACGCCCACAATGGAGGATTCCGGGATATAGGTGTGCAGCTTTTCGGACACCCGCAGATATTCCGGCGTTTCCAGTATGTCCCGCGCAAAGCCGGGGCCATCGTTGTTATAGGCGGCCAGCAGACGGTCTTTCTGCAGTTCGGCGGGCAGATGGATGGCGGCCCAGGCGGCCAGATTGCCGCCCTTGCTGTGGCCGCCGATGCGCAGGGGCAGGCCGGGGCAGAGGGAGGCCATCTCCACGGCGTAGGACACGGCGCGCTCCTGAGCGGGGACGGCGGAGAGGAAGCTCATGTTGAAGTCTTCCTTCCAGCCGGCCAGAGAGGTGTCGGTGCCCATAAAGGCCACAAACAGCGTACCATCGGGCACCAGGAAGGACAGGGCATCGAACTGCTTGGCGCTCTGCTCATCGTATTCGTGGGTATAGCCGAACAGGCGCAGGCCCCTAAAACGCTCGGTTCGGGCAGCCAGACGCAGGAGGGGGAGGTAACTGAGCTCGGAGAGGCCCAGCTGGTCGTCCTCGTCCGTCAGCAGAGGGGCGATGTCCGCCAGGGTGGGGGCGGCGGAGGGATCCTTGGTATGCACCACGTCGATGCGGCGGAAGTTGATATAGGACAGGATGCACAGCACCAGGTTGTCCACCTCGTTGAAGCCGTCGCGTGCGAAGGACAGATCGCCGCGCCAGCGGAGATAGTCAAAGGGCGTGCCGTTGGTGGGGGTGAGCTGCTTGGGCATATTCTTTTCCATTAAGTGCACCTCCTCGGAATAGTGAGTTGAGTATACCATATTTTCCCCGCGGCCACAACGGGCATGCTGACGAAAAATGTTTACAGTTGCGGCGTTGACGATGGGGGACTTCTATTGTATAATAAACTGATTTATTATGGGGAGGCCCGTCTGTATGTGGATCGCAAAGGATTGGAAGGATTATGAACTGCTGGACTGCGGCGGCGGCGAAAAGCTGGAGCGCTGGGACAGGCAGGTGCTGGTGCGCCCCGATCCCCAGGCGATCTGGGAGACGGACAAGGGGACGCGGCTGTGGCGCGGCGCCACGGGACGGTATTCCCGGTCCTCCACCGGTGGCGGACACTGGGATAAGGGAAGGCTGCCGGAGAGCTGGCTGGTACACTACAAGGATCTGACGTTTCAGGTGAAGCCCATGAACTTCAAGCACACGGGACTGTTCCCGGAGCAGGCGGTGAACTGGGATTTTGCCATGGACAAGATACGGAATGCGGGGCGGCCCGTCCGGGTGTTGAACCTGTTCGCCTATACCGGCGGGGCCACGGTGGCCTGCGCCAAGGCGGGGGCGTCGGTGTGTCATGTGGACGCGGCCAAGGGCATGGTGGCCTGGGCCAAGGAGAATGCGAGACTGTCCGGATTGGGCGAGGCACCCATACGGTGGATCATCGACGACTGCGCCAAGTTCGTGGAGCGGGAGATACGCCGGGGCAAGACCTATGACGCCATCATCATGGATCCGCCCAGCTACGGGAGGGGACCCTCCGGCGAGGTGTGGAAGCTGGAGGACAATCTGTATCCCTTCGTGGAGCTGTGCAGCCGCGTACTGTCGGACAAACCGCTGTTTGTGATACTGAACAGCTACACCACGGGATTGGCTCCGTCAGTGCTGGGGTACATACTGCACAGGCTGGTGGGGGAGAAATTCGGCGGCACGGTGACGTGGGACGAGTTGGGGCTGCCCTGCACGGAGAGCGGCATGGCGCTGCCCTGCGGCGCCACGGGAAGATGGTTTTCCGAGTAAAACGAGAACGGAAGTAATTGCGTATGGCAGTGATGATAGAGACGAAGGATCTGACCTACACCTATCCGGCACCGGAGGGAGAGACGAATCCCCCGGCGCTGCGGGATGTGACGGTGCAGATCGGGAAAGGAAGCTTTACGGTGGTGCTGGGGCACAACGGCTCCGGGAAATCTACGTTTGCCAAGCATCTGAACGCGGTATTGCTGCCGGTGGGCGGTGCGGTGTATGTGGACGGGATGGACACGCGGAACGAGGAGCTGCTGCTGGAGATACGGCGGCGGACGGGTATGGTGTTTCAGAATCCGGACAACCAGATCGTGGCCAATGTGGTGGAGGAGGATGTGGCCTTCGGGCCGGAGAATCTGGGCGTACCCACAGAGGAGATCCGCAAACGGGTGGACGACGCGCTGGCGGCGGTGGGCATGGAACAATTCGCCCGGCACGCGCCGCATCTGCTGTCCGGCGGACAGAAGCAGCGCATCGCTATTGCGGGCATCCTGGCCATGGAGCCGGAGTGCATCGTGCTGGACGAGGCCACGGCCATGCTGGATCCGGCGGGACGGCGGGAGGTCGTGGACACCGTGCGGAAGCTGAACCGGGAGCGGGGCATCACGGTGGTGCTCATCACCCACCACATGGCGGAGGCCGAGAGCGCGGATCGGGTGATCGTGATGAACGACGGTGAGATCGCTATGGACGGAACACCGCGGGAGGTATTTTCACAGGTGGAGCGGCTGCATGAGATAGGACTGGCGGCGCCAGACACGGTGGAGCTGCTGTACAGGCTGAGGAAGGCCGGCGTGGATGTGCCGCTGGACAGTCTGACGGTGGATGAGTGCGCCGATACCATTTGCCGTGCTTTCGGCGCGGCGGAAGGGAAGTAACATTGGAACCGATATTGCAGATAGAGAACCTGACTCACACTTATTCGGCGGGGACGCCGTTTCAGCGCAGCGCCGTGGAGGAGCTGAGCATGACCGTGGGTGCGGGGGAGTTTTTGGGTGTAATCGGACACACAGGCTCCGGAAAGTCCACATTGATACAGCATCTGAACGGCCTTTTGCAGCCCACGTCCGGGCGCGTTCTCCTGGAGGGAAAGGATATCTGGGCGGAGCCGAAGAAAATACGGGATGTGCGGTTCAAGGTGGGGCTGGTGTTTCAGTATCCGGAGTACCAGCTGTTTGAGGAAACGGTGTACAAGGATATAGCCTTCGGCCCGAAGAACATGGGGCTGGATGCGGAGGAGATCGACCGGCGGGTACGGGACGCGGCGGCCTTTGTGGGCTTGAGCGCCGAGCTGCTGGATAAGTCGCCCTTTGAACTGTCCGGCGGGCAGAAGCGTCGGGTGGCCATCGCGGGCGTGATCGCCATGGAGCCGAAGGTGTTGGTGCTGGACGAGCCCACGGCGGGGCTGGATCCCCAGGGCCGGGATGCCATACTGACGCAGATACAGGCCTATCACCGGGCCAAGGGTGCGGCGGTGGTGTTGGTGAGCCACAGTATGGAGGAGATCGCCAGGAACGTGGACCGCATCGTGGTGCTGTCCGATGGCAAGGTGCTGATGGAGGGGGTACCGGAGCAGGTATTTGCCCGCGCCCATGAACTGGAGCAGGTGGGGCTGGATGTCCCGCAGGTGACGAAGGTGGCCGCTGCGCTGAGGGCGCGGGGAATGGATATCGACACGGCGGTATACACCGTGGAGGTGCTGGAGCGGAAGCTTTTGGCGCTGAAAGGAGGTGCCGGCGGATGCTGAAGGATATCACTCTGGGACAATTTTTCCCGGCGGATACCCCGGTACACCGGCTGGATCCCCGGACGAAGCTGCTGTGCGTCATCCTGTATATCGTGGCGCTGTTCAGCGCGAAAAGCGTATTGACCTACGGCATTATGATCGCGGTACTGGCGGTATCGGTGATAGTGTCAAGGGTGCCGTTCAAATCGCTGACCAAGGGATTGAAGCCCGTGTATTTCGTGGTGGCATTTACGGCCATTATGAACATGTTCTTTACCTCCGGTACGCCGGTGGCGGACGTGTGGCTGCTGCGCAGCATCACATGGGAGGGCATTGCGGCCGCGGTGCAGATGGTGCTGCGCATCATACTGCTGATCATGGGGACGTTCCTCATGACATATACCACCAGCCCTATCGCATTGACCGATGCCATCGAGAATCTGCTGGGACCGCTGAAGAAACTGCGCGTGCCGGTACATGAGCTGGCGATGATGATGTCTATCGCCCTGCGGTTCATCCCCACGCTGATCGAGGAGACGGACAAGATCATGTCGGCACAGAAGGCCCGCGGCGCGGACTTTGAGACGGGAAACATATTCCAGCGGGCCAGAGCGCTGGTGCCCATTCTGGTGCCGCTGTTTATCAGCGCGTTCCGCCGGGCGGACGAATTGGCCACGGCAATGGAGTGCCGCTGCTATCACGGCGGCGAAGGGCGGACGGCCCTGCGGGTGCTGCGGTACAAGACAGCGGACTGGCTGGTGCTGGCGGCGTTCGCCGTGCTGACGGCGGGCGTGGTCGTATTGAAAAGATTCGGATTCTGACCGGAGGGAGGCGGGGCCTATGCGGAACATCGCACTGATATTGATGTACAACGGCACCGCCTATCACGGCTGGCAGGTGCAGAAGACGGAGATCTCCGTGGCGCAGACGCTGGAAAAGGGACTGTCCATGGTGTGCGGCCATCCGGTGAAGGTCACCGGCTGCGGACGCACGGACGCCGGCGTGCACGCAGAGCATTATGTGGCCAATTTCCACACGGAATCGCGGATCCCGGTGGAGCGCCTGCCCTTCGCGGTGAACACCCATATCCCGGAGGACATTGTGGTAAAGGCGGCTTATGAGGTGGCGGAGGATTTCAACGCCATCGGATCGTGCATCAAGAAAGAGTACACCTATCGGATATACAACTCGCGGATCAAGAATCCCTTCTATGTCCACCGGGCGTACTTCTACCCAAAGAAGCTGGACGAGGCGCTGATGGATCGGGCGGCAAGAATGTTTGAGGGTACCCACGATTTCGCCGCGGTGCGCAGCGTGGGCACCAATGTGCGCAGTACCGTGCGCACCATCCACTACTGTCGGGTGACCAGGAACGGAGATTTGCTGGAGCTGAAGGTATGCGCGGACGGGTTTCTGTATAATATGGTACGGGCCATCACTGGCACGGTGCTGTATGCGGCGGAAGGGAAGCTGATGCCGGAGGACATTCCGGAGATACTGGATTCGGGAAACCGGACGCTGGCGGGGCCGACGGCGCCGCCGGGCGGGCTGTATCTCACCAGAGTGTGGTATGAGGATGAACGGTTGAATGGATAACAACACCAACAATTGGAAAGAGTTCACCCTGGGGGATATGCAGGAGGAACAGCCCCGGCGTGTGGCAAAGAAAAGCCGCAGGCCGCTGCTGGTGCTGCTGATCGTGGCGGTGTTGGCCATCGGCGCGGTGACGGCGGCGGTGCTGCTGGATCGCAGCGGGTTTGACGGACTGCGGCGCAGCGTTATCTATGCCAAGGCGGTGAAGGACGAAAACGGCTGCGCACAGCTGTATCGGTACAGCAGCGACCAGTCGGGGCATTTTGCCTCTATTGAGGGGAGCCTGGTGTCCGTGTCCATGCACCAGTTGACGGTGCTGGATGAGAAAAACAAGACGCTGTATGACGAGGCGGTGAAGTTCCAGTCCCCGGCGCTGGCTGCCGGCGGCGGGCGCGCCGCGGCCTACGATGTAGGCGGCACGGCGGTGTATGTTCTGTCGGACAAGGGATTGGTGTACAAGCTGGACTGCGCCGGCGAGGTGCTCAGCGCATCGCTGAACGCCAAGGGGTGGCTGACGGTGGTGTGCGGCGAGAGCGGCTGTAAGGCGGCGGTGAGAGTGTATGACGCCGACGGTGAGGCGGTATTCGCTTTCCGGTCGGCGGATCGGTTCGTGATGACGGCGGCGCTGTCATCGGACAGCCGGACGCTGGCGGCAGTGACTATGGGGCAGGAGAACGGCACGTTTGCCAGCTATGTGGTCTTTTACCGGGTGAACAGCGATAAGGAGGCGGGGAAGTGCACCCTGCGGGGCAGCGTGGTCTATGACTTGATGGCTGCAGGCAGCGGCTTCTGCGCTGTGACGGAGGAGCAGCTGTGCTTTATCGGCACAGACGGCGTGATGACAGCCGCCTATGACTACGGCGGGGATTATCTGAGAAGAGTCAGCGTCAGCGGTGACGGCTATGCGGCGCTGCTGCTGGGCCGGTACCGCACCGGAACGCAGCACCGCATTGTCACGGTGGGCAGTGACGGGGCAGAGATCGCCTCGGTGGAGCTGGACGCGGAAGTGACCAGTCTGTCCGCCGCGGGGCGGTATGTGGCGGTGCTGTGCAGCGACCATCTGACGATCTATGACAAGCAATTGCTCCCCTGTGCCCAGCTGGAAGAGGTCAGCCAGGCGCGGGAGGTACTGATGCGCAGCGATGGCTCGGCGGTGCTGGCAGGCAGTACGGCGGCCAGCCTGTATCTGCCGTAAACTGCGGGGTGCAATGATGAGGTGATATCCATGAGTGGAAATGTTGGAGTGTTTGTGGATCTGATTCTGCTGGCCTTGCTGCTGCTGGGCCTGGTTTTGGGTTGGCGGCAGGGCTTTGTACAGGCGCTGACGCGGATCGTTGTGGTGGTGGCGGCGCTGCTGCTGGCAGGATGGATCGCCGGAAAGCTGGCGGAGCCGGCGGCCAAATGGCTGGAGCCTATTCTGTCGGAAAAGCTGGAGCAGCGGCTGACGGCTCAGGGAAACACCGATGATGCCGGCGAGATGCTGGCGGCGTTCGGCTTCGAGGGCGATACGCTGTCGAATCTGGTGGAGAACGCCGTGGAAAAAGCACAGCAGGCGGGAGAGTCGCTGTTGAGCGCCGTGGTGTCTACCGCGCTGAAGTCCGCAGCCTACGCGGTGGTATATGTAGTGTCGTTCCTGCTGCTGCTTTTGCTGCTGCGGTTGGTGCTCACGCCGCTGCATCTGTTCACGAGGCTGCCGGTAGTACATGGCGTCAATGCCCTGCTGGGCGGAGCGCTGGGGCTGGTAAAGTGTGCGCTGCTGCTGTTTTTGGCGGTATGGGTGCTGCAGAAACTGCAGTTGTTCGTTACGCCGGAATTGGTGGACAAAACGGTACTGCTGAAATTCTTCGCACGGAACAGCCCGATAGACTGGATCGCTAAGCTGTAAAAACGGCTATACTATTTATCTATAAAAGAGATAACGGAGGAAAACCATGCAACCGACTCTTTGTTCCAAATGTAAGAAAAATGTGGCCGTGGTGTTTATCTCGCGCATGAACGAGAAGAACGAGATGGTCAACGAGGGACTGTGCCTCAAATGCGCGGCCCAGCTGGGCCTGCCGCAGGTGGAGGACATGATGAAGCGGATGGGCATCACGCCGGAGGACCTGGAGAACATCAACAGTGAAATGATGCAGGCATTCGGCGGCGCCGAGGAATTGGACGGCGCGGCAGATGAGGACACGGACGAGGATGACGAGGAGAGCGGCAAGACGGCCACATTCCCGTTCCTAAATCGACTGTTCAACAGCAGCGGGAATGCCCCAGCGGAGCAGCAGCCGTCTCAGAACGGCGGCCCCGCAGGAGGGCAGCCCGCCGGACGCAAGACGGAGAAAAAGCGCAAGTTCCTGGACAACTACTGCATCAATCTGAGCCAGCGGGCCCGCGAGGGAAAGCTGGATGCGGTCATCGGCCGGGAGCAGGAGATCGAGCGCGTGGTACAGATACTGAACCGCCGCCAGAAGAACAACCCCTGCCTTATCGGAGAGCCTGGCGTGGGCAAGACGGCTATCGCAGAGGGCCTGGCGCAGCGTATCGTTAAGGGCGAGGTGCCCTTTAAGCTGCGGCAGAAGGGGGTCTATCTGCTGGATCTGACCGCTTTGGTGGCAGGCACCCAGTTCAGAGGACAGTTCGAGAGCCGCATGAAGGGCCTGATTGAAGAGATCCGCAAGGCTGGCAACGTGATACTGGTCATCGACGAGGTGCACAATATCGTGGGCGCCGGCGATGCCGAGGGCAGCATGAACGCCGCCAATATCCTCAAGCCGGCGCTGAGCCGGGGCGAGATACAGGTCATTGGCGCCACGACTTTCAACGAGTACCGCAAACATATCGAAAAGGATACGGCGCTGGAACGCCGGTTCCAGCCGGTGACTGTCAACGAGCCCAATATGGAGGATACACTGAAGATCCTGCAGGGCATTGCACACTACTATGAGGAGTTCCACGGCGTGTCTATCCCTCAAGGGGTGCTGCGTCAGGCAGTGATGCTGTCCGAGAGGTATATCACGGATCGCTATCTGCCGGACAAGGCCATCGACCTGATCGACGAGGCTTGCTCGGATCGGAATCTCCATGATCCGGAGATCAACCGCCGCATGGAGTTGGAGCAGGAACTGTCCAATCTGACATTTGAGCGGGAGAACCTGATGTCCGCTCAGTCGGCAGATGGGCAGCAGTTCACCGAGAAGGAGCTGGATCAGCGCTATGAGCGCATTGCGGAGCTGCGCAGCCAGGAACTGCGGGTCACGGATGAACTGAATGCCATCAAGGCCAAGGGAATGCCGCAGCTGACCATGGAGAACATTGCCCGCGTCATTGAGATGTGGACAAAGATCCCCGCCAGCAAGATCAAGGAAGAGGAGTTCAAGCGGCTGGCGGCGCTGGATCAGCGGCTGCGTGCCCATGTGGTGGGGCAGGACGAGGCTATCGCCGCCGTATCCGCCGCCATCCGCCGCAACCGGGTGGGAATCAGCCCCAAGCACAAGCCGGTGAGCTTTATCTTTGTGGGCCCCACAGGCGTGGGCAAGACGGAACTGGTGAAACAACTGGCAGATGACCTGTTCAACGCACCGGAGAGCCTTATCCGCTTGGATATGTCTGAGTTTATGGAGAAGCACTCTGTATCCCGGATCGTGGGCAGCCCTCCGGGCTATGTAGGCTATGACGAAGCGGGACAGCTGACGGAGAAGATCCGCCGTAAGCCGTACTCCGTGGTACTGTTCGATGAGATCGAGAAGGCGCATCCCGATGTACTGAATGTGCTGCTGCAGATCCTGGACGACGGGCAGATCACCGATGCCCATGGGCGTAAGGTAAACTTTGAGAACACCGTGATCGTCATGACCTCCAACGCCGGTTCCGATAACAAGTCCGCCGGAGCGGTGGGCTTTGGCGGCAGCGCCGATGACCAGGGCAAGGAACGCATTATGAAGGCCCTGCAGGATTTCCTGCGGCCGGAGTTTATCAACCGGGTGGATGAGATCGTCTGCTTTAACCATCTGACAAAGGAGAACTTCGCGGGTATCGCCCGTATCATGCTGGATGAACTGAAGAAATCTCTGGAGGAGAAGGGCTATACTTTCCGCTATGATGACGCGTTGGTGGCCTATTTGGTGGAGAAGTCCTATTCGCTGACCTACGGGGCACGGAATCTGCGGAGACTGATCCAGAAGGAACTGGAGGATCCCATGGCGGCGCAGATCATTGACGCCTTCGAGCATCCTATTACGCAGATCGGCGCCACCGTGCAGGACGGCGCGGTGAAACTGTATACACTGTGAGGTGAACGATATGCTGTTTCGGAAGGATATTGATCCGCGGTGTGCTTACTGCGAGAAGGGGAGCCGCATCAGCGACGATAAGGTGGCCTGCGTCAAGCGGGGCATCGTGGCGCCGGAGGATCGGTGCAGCGCGTTCAAATACGATCCGCTGAAGCGGGTGCCGCCCCGGCCGCTGAAGCTGGAGACAGACAGACTGAGTCAAGAGGACTTCCAGCTGTAAAGAAGATATCGGACGGCCGCCTTAGGGCGGCTGTCCGCGCAATGGAGGGAGCGGTATGGAGATAAAGAAAGTGTGGGCAGTATACTTCAGCGGGACCGGCACTACCGAGATGGTGGTGCGGCGCGTTGCCGCAGAACTGGCGCAAGTGCTGAGGGTACCGGCGGGGGAGTATGACTTTACTGTTCCGGCAGCGCGGCAAAGGGAACTTGTATTCGGAGAGGGAGAACTGGTGGTCTTTGGTACACCGGTATACGCTGGGAGGGTGCCCAATGTACTGCTGCCGTACTTGACACAAAAGATACGGGGGAACGGGGCTCTGGCTGTGCCGGTGGTGCTATTTGGCAATCGGAATTTCGACGATGCACTCATTGAACTGCGGGGCATACTGATGGACGATGGCTTTATGCCGGTGGCTGCCGCCGCGTTCGTAGGTGAGCATGCATTTTCCAGTACGCTGGGGGCGGGACGCCCCAACAGTGCGGATGTGGCGGAAATAGACGATTTTTCGTACCGCGTAGTGGAGAAAGTCATTATGCTGGAAGATGTACCGGAAGAACCGGTGATTGTCAGCGGAGAGATGCCTGTAAGGCCATACTATACGCCCAGGGATCGGCATGGGAATCCGATCAACATTCTGAAAGTAAAGCCGAAGACGGACATGGCGAAATGCAGCGGCTGCGGAATATGCATAGCAAGGTGCCCTATGGGAAGTATTGACGCGGGAGATGTGTCCAGAGTGGACGGGATCTGCATCAAGTGCTGTGCCTGCATTAAAGGCTGTTCCACCGGGGCAAAATACTTCGACGACGCCGGGTATCTCTACCACAAGAGTGAATTAGAGGAGGTATATGCCCGACCGGCGATGAACAGGACGTTTCTATGAAAAGGTGCGGGAAATGGGGAAGCCTCCATAAGCTGAAGTGATGGACGGAACGATTCTATTTAAAGTTGAAGAATTGCGAAAAAAGCGTTGACAAAGGGGCTTGTGTATGATAATCTAACGAGGCTGTCCGGAAGGGCAGGGTGCGTGTGAGTAAAGAGGGCCAACGAAAAATGTCTGAAAAAGGTAA
>CAVGEC010000018.1:0-28171 GCA_963628195.1 Bacteroidaceae bacterium | reverse complement strand
GGAGTGGGGGGACTTGAACCCCCGGCCTCTTGGTCCCGAACCAAGCGCGCTACCAGCTGCGCTACACCCCGTCAGCCCTCCCATTATATTTCCTAACCGTTCTGCTGTCAAGCATTATTTCCGCCGTTCCCGATATTCTAACCTACCGGCATTTTGCATACACTTTCCTGCGACCATTCGTCTGAAGGAGGTGTCCCGCCATGCCCCAACGCTCTGCACCCTATTCCGGTAAGCGTGTTGCGCCGCCGCGCCGCCGCGCCTCTCGCCCGGCAGTTTCCCGGTCCATGCCGCGCCCGGCGCAGTCCGCGGCCTCTCCGGCCTCCCGCCGCCGTATGGCCCAACTGGTGATCTCCGCCGTGCTGCTGCTGGCGGTGGTGGCCATGAAATTCCTGTTCCCTACCGCGCTGGAGCGCTGCCGTTCTACACTGTTGGAACTGATGGGGGCTGACACCGACTTTGTGGAGGTGTTTTCCGCTGCGGGCCGCGCCCTGTCCGACGGCTCTACCGTGTCCGATGCCCTCAACGATGCCTACACCGCTGTGTTTGGCGCGGCGGAGGTGCCCGCTGCCCCCACCGTATCCCGTGCGGAGACGCTGCCGGACAATGTGGATATGCTGCAGCAGGTGCTGGATTTCGAATATGCGGATCCGGTTTCATCAGGGCAGATCACCTCGCTGTTCGGCTGCCGCAGCGATCCGCTGGAAGGCGGCGGACGCTTCCACTACGGCCTGGATATTGCGGGGGAGGAGGGGACGGTCATCCGCGCCTTCGCCGCCGGCACAGTCACTGCTATCGGCAGCAGCACCGACCTGGGGAAGTATGTCACCGTTACCCACGAAAACGGATTTTCCACCCTGTACGCCCACTGCCGCAAGATCACCGCTTCCGCCGATCAGCAGGTGCGTCCCGGCGATCCCATCGCCGAGATGGGCGATACGGGCCGCGCCACCGGCGTTCATCTGCACTTTGAGCTCCATCGGAACAACACCTATCTGAACCCGATCTACTATGTCACATTCGCGTAATGATCGCGCCGCCCTCACTGTCTCACCCTCCGCGTTGGTGCTGTTGGCGGCGTTTTTGCTGTTTTCCCGCCGTCTGACGCTGCCCGCAGCCATCCTTTCTGCCGCGTTCTGCCATGAACTGGCCCACGTTCTGGCCCTGCGGATCCTGCACGCCCCGCCCCGCCGTCTGACGCTCTCCGCCTCCGGTGCGGAACTGTATGTGCCCGGACTGGACCGCCTGTCCTACGGCGGCGAGATGCTGGCCGTGGCCGCCGGCCCGGTCTGCAATCTGGCTCTGTGGGCGCTGCTGTCTCTGACCGGTGCCGAGCCGCTGGCCCCTTTCGCCGGTGCCCACTTGATCCTGGGGGCGCTGAACCTTCTGCCCGTTCGTCCCATGGATGGCGGACGGCTGCTCTGGCTGCTGGCGGCGCTCTGTACCGAGCCCTATTCCGCGGATCGCGTCTCCCGTGTCATCGGTGCCGCAGTTTCCGCCGCCCTGTTGGCCCTGTGCCTGTATCTGACGGCCTCCACCGGCGGCGGGCTGTTCCTGCTGCCCGGCGCATTGTGGCTGGCGGCAAAAGGGGTATTGCCAAACGGAGCAAAACCGGATAAAATAAACTGTTACAAAAAATAGCTCCTCCGTCTGCGCCCGGCGCGCAGGGCAGGGGAGGGAATAGGATCATATACCATGGATAAACGACTGGAACGCATCCTGCCCCGTGTACAGAAGCCCGCCCGCTATGTGGGCGGCGAATACAACGCCATCCTCAAGGACAAAGCGCAGGTGGACACCCGCGTGGCCTTCTGCTTCCCGGATACCTACGAGATCGGTATGTCCAACCTGGGCATGCGCATCCTCTACGGCGTGATGAACAACATCCCCGGCGTCTGGTGTGAGCGCGTGTTCGCGCCCTGGGGCGATATGGAGGAGGAGATGCGCAGAGCGGATATGCCCCTGTTCGCGCTGGAGTCCGGCAATCCCATCACCGACTATGATATCGTGGCCTTTTCCGTGGGCTACGAGATGGCCTTTCCCGCCATCCTGAATATGCTGGATCTGGCGCATATCCCCCTTCACACTGCTGACCGCACCGGCCTGACACCGCTTGTTATCGCCGGCGGCACCGCTATGTACAACGCCGAGCCTCTGGCCGACTTCATCGACCTGGTGAGCCTGGGCGAGGGCGAGGATGTCACCGTGGAGCTGGTGGAGCTCCACCGCAGAGCCCGCCGCGAGGGCTGGAGCAAGCCGGACTTCCTCCGCGCCGCCGCGCAGCTGGACGGCATCTATGTCCCGTCCCTTTATGACGTGACCTATCACGACGACGGCACCGTGGCGTCCATCGCGCCCTGCGGCGGCGCACCCGCGGTGGTCACCAAGCGCATCGTCCATGACATGGACAAGTCCTATTTCCCGGTAAATACCATCGTCCCCTCCACCGAGATCGTCCAGGACCGCGTCACCCTTGAGCTGTTTCGCGGTTGTATCCGCGGCTGCCGCTTCTGCCAGGCGGGCTATGTCTACCGCCCGGTCCGCAACCGCAGCCGCGACCTCTGCGCCGATTACTGTGTCCGCGCCTGCGATGACACCGGCTATCAGGAGGTCACCCTCTCCAGCCTCTCCACCAGTGACTACCCTCCGCTGACCGACCTGTGCGATGAGCTGGAACCCTTCTGCGACGCCCGTCATGTCAGCCTGTCTCTGCCCAGTCTGCGGGCGGACAACTTCTCCATGTCCCTGATGGAGCGCCTGGCCAAGGGCCGCAAGACCGGCCTGACCTTTGCCCCGGAGGCCGGTACCCAGCGCCTGCGGGACGTCATCAACAAGAACGTTACGCTGGACGATCTGCTGCAAAGCTGCCGCACGGCCTTTGCCGGCGGGTACAGCGCCGTGAAGCTCTACTTTATGCTGGGCCTGCCTACTGAGACGGACGAGGATGTCCTGGGTATTGCCGATGTGGCCGCCCGTGTCATGCATGCCTGGCGCGAGAGCGCCCAGAACAAGCAGCGCGGCGTCCGCATCACCGTCTCCACCAGCTGGTTTGTGCCCAAACCCCATACCGCTTTCCAGTGGGAGCCTCAGATCCCCAAGGCCGAGTATGAGCGCCGCGTGGCCCTGCTCCGCGACGCCATCAAGACCAAGACCGTCACCTACAACTGGCACGACTCCGATACCAGCTTCCTGGAGGCCGTTCTGGCCCGCGGCGACCGCCGCCTGGGAAAAGTGCTGGAAACCGCCTGGCGCAAAGGCGCTCACCTGGACGCCTGGGAGGAGTATTTCTCCCTTGACCGCTGGCTGGAGGCCTTCGACGAGTGCGGCCTGGATCCGCATTTCTACGCCAACCGCACCCGCTCTGAGGAGGAGCTCATGCCCTGGAGCATGATCTCCTCCGGCGTGACGCAGGACTATCTCAAGCGAGAGCGCCATCAGGCCTATGCATCCCTGACTACCCCCGACTGCCGCACCCGCTGCAGCGGCTGCGGTGCCAACAAACTCGTAGGAGGGAAGTGTAATGTCTAAACTCCGTCTTCTGTTCGTCAAGGAGGCCCAGGCCTCCTATATCTCCCATCTGGATCTGCTGCGTACATTCCAGCGCGCCTTTCCCCGTACCGAACTGAATATCAAGCACTCCCAGGGCTACCACCCCCATCCCATCATCTCCATCGTCCTGCCCCTGCCGGTGGGCCAGTCCAGCGACTGTGAACTGCTGGACTTCGAGGTGACGCAGGATACAGACGGCGCCGGCATCGCCGAAAAGCTCAACACCGGTATGCCCTCCGGCCTCCGTGTCCTGGATTGTTATCCTGCTGTTCGCCCCGTCCGTGAGCTGGCATACCTCCGGGCTGACGTGATTTTCGAGTACGACAACGGCGTCCCCGCCGGCGCTGCCGAGGCGTTGACGGCCCTGTTCCGCAGGGAGGAGCTCATCATCCAGAAGCGCACCAAGCGCAAAGAGCTGGCTGACGTGGACATCGCCCCTATGGTACAGGAAGTACACTTCCTGCCAGCGGATAACGCCGTCACCGGCACAGTCACCGTCCAGGCCCAGAATCCCGGCTTGAATCCCCAGCTGCTGGAGAAGGCCATCGCCCGCTATATTCCCGATTTCACCCCGGACTTTACCCGCGTCCGCCGCCGCGAGCTTCTGGATGCGAACGGCAACATTTTTCGCTGAAATCTTAAAAAACTCTTGCATTTCCCCTTTATCTATGCTATTCTATCATGGCGTGAAAAGGGCGGTCCTCTGTCGCCGATATCCCGAAAAGTGTGCGGATATCGCCAAATGGCGGCATGAACACCTATAATTTAGGAGGAAATATCCATGGATCTCATCAAAGCATTGAACGAGAAGCAGCTGAAGGAAGTCCCCCAGATCCTGGTGGGCGACACCGTCCGTGTGCATGTGAAGGTCAAGGAAGGCGCCCGTGAGCGCGTTCAGGTCTTCGAGGGCACCGTTATCGCCAAGAAGCACGGCGGTATCGAGGAGACCATCACTGTCCGCCGCCTGTCCTACGGTGTCGGCGTGGAGAAGGTTTTCCCCGTTCACTCTCCTTCCATCGAGAAGATCGAGACTGTGCGTCACGGCTATGTCCGCCGCGCCAAGCTGTACTACCTGCGCGACCGCGTCGGCAAGGCAGCCAAGATCCGCGAGAAGCTGTAATCATCGATCCAAAAAGAGAGCATCCACGCAAGTGGGTGCTTTTCTTTTTCCCGTGAATATGATATACTGCCATTGAATCGAGGTGATCCCATGCAAATCGATAATTTAAGCTGGTTCCCAGGTCACATGACCAAGACCAGGCGTATGATTTCCGCCGAGATCAAGAATATGGACGCTGTCTGCGAGATCGTGGATGCCCGCATCCCCCTGTCCTCCCGCAATCCGGATGTGGACGAACTGACTGCCGGCAAGCCCCGGCTTATCGTTCTCAACCGCGCCGACCAGGCCGATCCGGCCCAGACACGCCGCTGGACGCAGTATTTCCGCGCCCAGGGCTTCGCGGTGCTGGAGGCCAACGCCAAAAACGGCGTGGGCACCGAGAAATTCTCCGCCGCCGTCCGTGAGCTGCTGAAAGATAAGCTGGCCGCCGCCGCGGCCAAGGGCCAGGTGGGCAAGGTGGTGCGCGTCATGGTGCTGGGCGTCCCCAATGTGGGCAAGTCCACCTTTATTAATAAGGTGGCCCGCCGCAAGACCGCCCGCGCCGAGGATCGCCCCGGCGTTACCCGTTCCAAGCAGTGGGTGCCGGTGGACGCTGCCCTGGAATTGCTGGATACTCCCGGCATTCTCTGGCCCAAGTTCGACGATCCGGAGGTGGGCAAGCGCCTGGCATTCACGGGTGCTGTGAAGGATGACGTGCTGGATATCGAGGAGCTGGCATGCTATCTCATGGACTACCTGGCCGCCCACTACGCTGATACCCTCACCGAGAGATATAAAATAGAGGTGGAGCCCGGCGACACCGGCTATGAGCTGCTGGAAAAGGCCGGACGCAAGCGCGGCTTTCTCATGCGCGGCGCCCAGGTGGACACCGAGCGAATGGCCCGTATTCTGCTGGATGAATTCCGCGCCGGCAAACTGGGCCGCTTTACGCTGGAAACCGTACCCATAGAGGAGATAACACTATGAATTGTCCTGTTTGCGGAAAAGAGATGGAGCAGGGCAAGCTGTTGGCCTGCGGCAGCCGCGGTCTTTATTTCCTGCCGCCGGACGGCGACGCGGATGCCCTGTTTTTGACCGGGCAGTATATCACCGCCCAGGGCGGCATCGTGCTGGACGGCGCTCATTACAGCAGCGGCTCTGCCCTCAGCGAGACCGTCTTTCCGGCATGCGTCTGCCGCGGCTGTCATAAGATCGCCATGGAGTATTGATATGGAGAGTCTGATCTATGAACAACAGGCCCATGATGCGGGCTATGCCGTGGTCTGCGGGGTGGATGAGGCCGGTGCCGGCCCCCTTATGGGGCCCGTCTATGCCGCGGCCGTGATCCTTCCGCCGCGGTTTGACCTGCCCGGCCTCAATGATTCCAAAAAGCTTACCGAGAAGAAAAGAGAGGAGTTGTTTCCTCTTATTCAGCAGCAGGCGCTGGCCTGGTCGGTGGCTTCTGTCTCCGCCCAGGAGATCGATGAGACGGATATCCTCTCCGCACGCATGAGGGCCATGCAGCTGGCCATCGACGGTCTGTCTGTCACACCCGACTTTGTCTTGATCGACGGCAACCGTGACCACGGCCGCACCGCTGCCGTCACTACGCCCCATCGCTGTCTTGTCGGCGGGGACGGTCTTTCCGCTTCCATTGCGGCGGCATCTATTCTGGCCAAGGTCAGCCGTGACCGCTATGTCTGTGATGTGCTGGATAAGCGGTATCCGGAATATCAATTTGCCAAGCACAAGGGCTATGGTACAAAGCTGCACAGGGAGATGTTTGAGAAATACGGCCCGTGTCCGGAACATCGTGTAACATTCTTAAAAAAGTGGATGTGACGTCATATGTACGACCCGTGTACAACTTGAACATCAAGGTCTTGTACAAGTCAGATTACTATACAGACATTCGTTTTTATAGTATACAAAATCTGTGTATAAACCTGTGGAAAAAGGGGGCGTTTACGATAAGCCGTTCAGAAGGCACATGGGGTGAGGCGCTGGTAGCTGACTATTTGCGAGGGAAAAACTATCGTTTGGCGGCCCACAGCTACCACTGCCGTTTCGGCGAGATCGACTTGATCGCCTGGGACAAGGACGTTCTCTGCTTCGTAGAGGTCAAGACACGCACCAACACGCAGATGGGCTTGCCCCGCGAATATGTCACGCCGCAAAAACAGGCCCGTATACGAAAAACCGCTCTTTTTTACCTATGCGAAAACGACCTGGACTGCCCCGCCAGATTTGACGTGGCTGAGGTTTACGCCGCCGCGCCGGGGGATGAAAACAGCGTCCGGATCGAGTATCTGGAGGATGCGTTTCAGTAACGGAAAGCAAGGATAAACAGGAAAAATATGGGATGCTGCGCCGCTTTTGCGGTGCAGCGAGAAAGGAATTTTTTGTGACGGATATCAGCGATATTCCTTATTTTGACGGGCATTGTGACACTATTTGGCGATGTATGAATGACCGCCCCGTGGCCGGTTACGGCAGCACAAAGGAGGAGTGCCAGGCCTACTTTTCCGCCTGCCGCGGCCTGCGGAAAAACGGGGGCCATGTGGATCTGCTCCGGGGGCAGAGGTATCAAAAGCGGGCGCAGTTTTTTGCGCTCTATGACGATGTGCGCGCATTGCCCGAAAACACCGCGTGGACGAAACTTCGTGAAATGCGCAATTGGTTTGATTTCCAGATAAAGGAAAATTCTGACCTGGTTTTGCACTGCAAAACAGGGGAGGAGGTGGATGCTGCCGCTGCCCAGCACAAGACGGCTGCCCTGCTGAGTATTGAGGGTGCGGATCTGTTGGAGTGCTCTTTGGATCACTTGGAAACTGTGGCTGCCTGGGGCGTCCGAATGATCAACCCTGTCTGGAATAACGCAAATATCCTTTCGGGTTCCTGTGCCCAGGAACCCGATCGCGGCCTGTCCGCACAGGGACGAGAATTTGTTGCAAAAATGTGCGAATATGGAATAATTGCAGATGTTTCTCACATGTCTGATGCTGGATTCTGGGATGTGATACGCTGCTCTAAAGGGCCGGTGGCGGCCTCACACTCCAATTCCCGTGCACCTGGCCTGTGCCCGCATAGACGAAATATCACCGATGATATGTTCCGCGCCATCCGCGATACCGGAGGTGTGGTGGGGATCAATTTTTACCGTGATTTTGTGGGCGGAGACAGCATGGAGGATCTGGTGGCTCACATTGAGCATTTCCTTTCGCTTAACGGAGAATCGACGATTGCCATAGGCGGCGACCTGGACGGCTGCGAGGCGCTGGCCGCCGCCTTTTCCGGCGCGGAGGATGTGGGAAAACTCTATTGGGCGCTGGAAAGCAAAGGCTGGCAAAAGCCACTGCTGGAGGATCTTTTCTGGAACAATTGGCGGCGTGTACTGTAAAGCAAAATGCTATTACACCATATGTTATAAAAGGGAGGAGGCGCTTTGTGGCACTCTATACCATAGGCGATCTGCATCTGTCTCTGGGCAGCAATAAGCCAATGGATGTATTTGGCGAGCGGTGGCAGAATTATGTGGAAAAGATACAGCGAGGGTTTTCTGCGGTTACAGAGGATGACACTACTGTTCTCTGCGGTGATCTCAGCTGGGGAATGAGCTTGGAGGAATCTCTGAACGATATGACGTTCATTCACAACCTGCCGGGCCGCAAGATATTGATGAAGGGCAACCACGATTACTGGTGGAATACCGCCGCCAAAATGCAGCGCTTTTTTGATAAGCACGGTCTAAATTCTATTGAAATACTGCACAATAATTGCCTATTTTATGGCGAAACAGCGTTATGCGGTACCCGTGGCTGGTTCTATGAATTGGACAACCAGGGGACACATAATGAAAAAATGTTGGCAAGAGAAGTGGGGAGGCTGGAAACATCGTTAAAAATGGCGGCAGAAAGTTCCGAAAGAATTTGTTTCCTGCATTACCCGCCGCTGTATCAAGGCTATGAATGCCCGGAGATACTCCGTCTGCTGCAGCGCTATGCCGTCAAGGAGTGCTATTTCGGCCACCTTCACGGCGCCGCACAAAAGCGTGTATTAGCGGGATTTCACTATGGTATAGATTTTCAGCTGGTGGCTGCCGACTATGTAGATTTCACGCCTGTAAAGATCCGGGACTGATGATCCGCCGTGCAGGCTGGATATAAATTGAAATAACCGAAAAAAACTGGGAAAAAACTGAAAAAAACAGTGGAAATTTCTACTTCTTTCTGATATGATACCATATTGTATGGACATTGGCATGAAAACCCGTCTATACGGAACGGAGGAAATAACAAATGACTGTGAAAAGCTGCGAGAAACTGGAAAAAAGCAGGGTTGCATTGACCATCGAGACTGGCGCCGAGGAGTTTGAGGCGGCCGTCAACAAGGCGTATCTTAAGATGCGCGGCAAGATCAACGTACCCGGCTTCCGCGTGGGTAAGGCGCCCCGCAAGATCATCGAGAAGATGTACGGCGCCGAGGTATTCTATGAGGAAGCCGTGAATATCCTCCTGCCCGACGCCTATGAGGGCGCCGTGAAGGAGAAGGAACTGAATGTCGTCGGTTATCCGGAAGTGGAACTGGAAAGCTGCACCAAAGACGGCGTGGTGTTCAAGTGCACCGTAGCCGTGTATCCTGAGGTGAAGCTGGGCCAGTACAAGGGCCTTGAGGCCCCCAAGGCGGAGGTCAAGGTGGCCGCTGCCGATGTGAACGCACGGCTGAAGGAGATGGCTGACCGCAACAGCCGTCTGGTGTCTGTAGAGCGCGCTGTGAAGAAGGGCGACACCGCTGACATCGACTTCGAGGGCTTTGACAACGGCAAGGCCTTTGACGGCGGCAAGGGTGAGAACTTTGATCTGGAGATCGGTTCCGGCAGCTTTGTCCCCGGTTTTGAGGAGCAGCTGATCGGTATGAAGGCCGGCGAGGAGAAGGATATCGATATCACTTTCCCTGAAAATTACACGCCCGAACTGGCCGGCAAGCCCGTGGTGTTCCATGTCAAGGTCAATGAGGTCAAGGTCAAGGAAGTGCCTGCCATTGACGACGAGTTTGCCAAGGACGTGTCTGAGTTTGATACGCTGAAGGAACTGAAGGCCGATATCAAGAAGAAGCTGACCGCTGAGCGCACCGAGGCTGCCCAGCGTGCTTTCGAGGATGTGCTGATGGCCAAGGTGGCCGAGAGCGTCGAGGCGGAGATCCCCACGGAGATGGTGGAGCTGCAGGCGGCGCAGATGACCGAGGGCTTCAAGCAGCAGTTGGCCTCTCAGGGCATCCCCTTTGACCAGTATCTGAAGATGACCAACACCACCGAGGCCGACTTTACCAAGCAGGCCTACGGCCCCGCTGAACAGCAGGTGAAGATGGATCTGGCTGTCAAGGCGATCATCGATGCCGAGAAGCTGGAAGCTACCGACGACGAGGTGGAGGCCGAGATCAAGAACGTGGCCGACAAGTACGGCATGGATCTTGAGACGGTGAAAAAGTATCTGCGCCCCGAAGAGGTGAAGGAGCAGGTCGTCCGCGAGAAGGTCATTAAGGTCGTAGCCGACAATGCCAAGGCCGTGGCACCCGCCGAGGAAAAGGCCGAACTGGAGGCCGAGGGCGAGATCGTGGAGAAGAAGCCCGCCAAGAAGCCCGCCGCCAAGAAGAGTGCCAAGAAGGCTGAGGACGGGGAGCAGGCCGAGAAGGCGCCCGCCAAGAAGCCCGCTGCCAAGAAAACAGCAAAGAAGGACGCGGAGTAATTCGCTTTATACGAGAGAGAAAGCCGGCGCGGCGGGGTGAATGCGTTTGCCCCGCCGCCGCAGGCTCTTATGAAAAGCACGGTCAGGTGGGTATAATCAGACATCTATCATGCAGGAGGTATTTCTTATGAGTTTAGTCCCCTACGTTGTGGAGCAGACCAACCGCGGTGAGCGGTCCTATGATATTTTCTCCCGTTTGCTCAACGACCGCATTGTTTTCCTGGGCGAAGAGGTGAATGATACCACCGCCAGCCTTGTGGTGGCGCAGCTGCTCTATCTGGAGGCACAGGACCCCGACAAGGACATTCAGATGTATATCAACAGCCCCGGCGGCAGCGTAACCGCGGGTATGGCCATTTACGACACCATGCAGTACATCAAGTGCGATGTATCCACGATCTGCATCGGCATGGCCGCCAGCATGGGAGCATTCCTGCTGTCCAGCGGGGCCAAAGGCAAGCGCATCGCGCTGCCCAACGCGGAGATCATGATCCATCAGCCTTCCGCCGGTACACAGGGAAAGGTCACGGACATGGAGATCGATGTGGAGCATTTCCTCAAGATCAAGCAGAGACTGAACAAGATCATGGCCGAGAATACCGGCAAGACGCCGGAGCAGATCAAGGCGGATTCTGAGCGCGATAACTGGATGATCGCCGAGGAGGCCCGTGAGTACGGTTTGGTGGATAAGGTTATTTACAAGAGGTAAAAAGGATGGCAGACGATAAGAAGGCGCTGCGCTGCTCGTTCTGCGGGAAGACGGAGAGCCAGGTGCACCGCATGATCCAGGGCCCCGGCGTGCGCATTTGCGATGAGTGTGTCCAGCTGTGCATGTCTATTCTGGATGACGGCTATTCGGCCCGTGCGGAGGAAGTGGACGGCATGGACGACCTGCCTACGCCGAAGGAGATACATGACGTGCTGGATCAGTACGTCATTGGCCAGGAAGCAGCCAAGGTGGCGTTGTCCGTATCGGTGTACAATCACTACAAGCGGATATACTTCGGCGGCGACGAGGACGTGGAACTGCAGAAGAGCAATATACTGATGATCGGGCCTACCGGTTCCGGCAAGACGCTGTTTGCGCAGACGCTGGCCAGAGTGCTGAAGGTGCCCTTTGCCATTGCGGATGCGACCACGCTGACCGAGGCCGGTTATGTGGGAGATGACGTGGAGAATATCCTGCTGCGGCTTCTGCAGGCGGCGGACTTTGACGTGGAACTGGCTGAGCGGGGCATTATATATGTGGATGAGATCGACAAGATCGCCCGCAAGAGCGAGAACACGTCTATTACCCGTGATGTATCCGGTGAAGGCGTGCAGCAGGCACTGCTGAAAATACTGGAGGGGACTGTTGCCAATGTGCCGCCCCAGGGTGGGCGCAAGCATCCCCACCAGGAGTTCATTCAGCTGGATACCAGCAACATCCTGTTTATTTGCGGCGGCGCCTTCGACGGTTTGGAAAAAATTATCGAGGATCGGGTGGGCAAGCGCAGCATGGGATTTGAGAATGCCGTGCAGAGCCAAAAAGAGCGGAATACCGGTGAGCTGTTCCAGCAGGTACAGCCCCATGACCTGCTGAAATTCGGCATTATCCCCGAACTGGTGGGCCGTATGCCGGTGATCACGGCGCTGCAGGGACTGACACGCGAGGATCTGGTGCGGATCCTTACCGAGCCTAAGAACGCGTTGGTGAAGCAGTATCAGAAGCTGCTCAGCTATGACGGTGTGGAGCTGCATTTCGACAAGGAAGCGCTGGAGGCCGTGGCTGACACGGCGCTGGCGCGGAACATTGGCGCCCGCGGATTGAGGGCGGTGATGGAGGGGATACTGACCAGGGTGATGTATGAGATCCCCTCGGATCCCACCATCACAGACGTGACCATCACAAAGGCGTGCGTTACCGGCGGCGCGGAGCCGCTGGTGACACGCGATCCGGAGAAGATAACACGACGGGCAAAATTCAAGACCGGCACGGCGGAGAAGCCCTCCACCGCCCCGGCGTCTTAACAAAGACTCAGAAGGGGAGAGGCGGCGCCTCTCCCTTTTTCCCAACGCCCGCCCTGCGGCGGGAGAAAGGAGATAGCTATGGAAACAAATACGCGGAATATGCCTGTTCTGGCACTGCGGGGGCTGACAGCATTTCCCGGTCAGACGGTATCCTTTGACGCGGAGAGGGATATATCCATATTTGCGCTGGACAACGCAATGGAGAACGACCGGCGGTTGCTGACGGTGACGCAGAAGGATCTGTCCACGGCGGAGCCGGGAGAGGATGACCTGTACAGCATCGGCACGGTATGCCATATTTTGCAGATCATAAAGACCTCCGATACCACGGTGCGAGTTATTGTGGAGGGGGAGAGCCGGGCAAGGCTGCACCGGCTGTGGCAGAAAAAGCCGTTTTTGCAGGCGCAGGCGGAGCTGCTGCCGGAGATGACGGCGCGGCACACGGCGCGCAGTGAGGCGCTGATCCGCCGTACCTATGTGCTGTTCGGAGAGTATCGGGAGCTGGCCAACGGCATCACCGAGGATTTTGCCGCCGCGGTGCTGGACTGCGGCGACACGGGACAGCTGGCGGATCTGTTGGCGCAGAATCTGACGCTGCGGCATCAGGATCGCCAGCGGGTGCTGGAGGAGCTGCAGCCGGACAAGCGGCTGCGCATCGTCAACGACATACTGACACATGAGGTGGACGTGATCTCGCTGGAGAGTGAGATGGAGCAGAAGGTGCGCCGCCGGGTGGCCCAGGTGCAGAAGGACATGATCCTGCGGGAGCAGGTGAAGGTGCTGCAGCATGAATTGGGAGACGACGGTGATGAGGAGATCGAGGAGTACACCGCCAAGATCCAGGCCGCCGATCTGCCGGAGGAGGTACATACCAAGCTGACGAAGGAAGTGGAGCGGCTGGCCAAGCAGCCTTTCGGCAGCGCGGAGGCCTCTGTGATCCGCAATTATCTGGACGTATGCCTGGAACTTCCGTGGCAAAAGCTGACGCGTGAGCGGGCAGACGTAGCGCAGGCGCGAAAGATCCTGGACAAGGAGCACTATGGACTGGACAAGGTAAAAGAGCGTATTCTGGAGTTTATCGCCGTGCGGCAGTTGAATCCGGACGCTAAGGGTAAGATACTGTGTCTGGTGGGGCCGCCCGGTGTGGGAAAGACATCGGTGGCGCTGTCTGTGGCCAAGGCCATGAACCGCAAGTGTGCACGGCTGAGCTTGGGCGGTGTGCGGGACGAGGCGGACATTCGCGGACATCGAAAGACGTATATCGGCGCCATGCCGGGCCGGATCATAGAAGCGCTGGGCCGGGCGGGGACAATGAACCCGCTGCTGGTGCTGGACGAGATAGACAAGCTGGCCAGTGATATGCGGGGCGATCCGGCGGCGGCGCTGCTGGAAGTGCTGGACAGTGAGCAGAACGGCTCGTTCAGGGATCACTTTATCGAGGTGCCGGTGGATCTGAGCCGGGTGATGTTCATCACTACCGCAAACACCACCGCAACCATCCCCCGCCCGCTGCTGGATCGTATGGAGGTCATCGAGCTGGGCAGCTATACAGATGAGGAGAAGCTGCACATCGCACGAGAGCATCTGCTGCCTAAGCAGCTAAAGGAAAACGGCATCCGCCGCGGACAGCTGCGGCTGAGCGATGAGGTACTGCGGGTTATCATCACGGACTATACAAAGGAGTCCGGCGTGAGAACGCTGGAGAGACAGCTGGGAAAGCTGTGCCGCCGCGCCGCAATGAACTTGGTGGAAATGAGTGTAAAGCGCATCAACATTACAGAGGGGAGCCTGCGTGACTTCCTGGATACACCGCCTTACGCCGAGGAACGGAGCCGTAAGACCGATCTGGTCGGCGTGGTCAACGGCCTGGCGTGGACGGAGGTAGGCGGCGAACTGCTGGAGGTAGAGGCCGGAGTCATGGACGGCACCGGCAAGCTGGAGTTGACCGGTAATCTGGGCCAGGTGATGCAGGAGTCCGTAAAGGCGGCCTACACCTGCCTGCGCAGCCGGGCGAAGGAGCTGGGGATCGAGCCGGATTTCTATAAGACAAAAGACATCCATGTGCATTTTCCGGAGGGCGCAGTGCCCAAGGACGGGCCGTCTGCCGGTATTGCCATCGCCACGGCGATGCTGTCGGCGCTGACAGGGCGTGCGGTACGCCACGATGTAGCTATGACCGGCGAGGTGACGCTGCGGGGGCGGGTGCTGCCCATCGGCGGCCTGCGGGAGAAGACCATGGCGGCCAAGCGCAGCGGCATCAAGACGGTCATTATTCCCAAGGAAAACGAAAAGGATCTGGCGGATATTGACTCTGCTGTGCGGGAGGCGCTGCGGTTTGTCACGGCGGAGACAGTGGACGCTGTGTTTGCCCATGCGCTGCTGCTGCCCAGGAAAGAGGCGGCGGTGGAACATCTGGCGGTGATGGGCAGCCCGGTCACACAGGAGGTGCGTCATGGCAATCAACTTTAATAGAGCGGAATTTGTGCTTTCTGCTGTAAAGGCAGAAACCTTTATCCGTGACGGAAAACCGCAGGTCACGTTTGCGGGACGCAGTAATGTGGGCAAGTCTTCGGTGATCAACCGGCTGCTGGGACGCAAGAATTTTGCCCGTGTAGGGGCCACGCCCGGTAAGACCAATCAGATCAACTACTTTGACATCGATGGAAAGATCTATTTCACCGATCTGCCGGGGTATGGATACGCAAAGGTTTCCAAAGAGGAGCGTGACCGGTGGGGACGGCTGATGGAGCGCTACTTCGCCGAGCAGGGGCTCATTACGCTGGGCGTGCTGATCGTGGATGCACGGCACAAGCCTACCGCTGACGATGTGACCATGTGCGACTGGTTCAAGGGGACCGGGTGCCCGGTGATCGTGGTGGCCAACAAGCTGGATAAACTGAAAAAAAGCGAGATCGAGCCCAATATGGCACTGATCCGCCAGACACTGACGCTGTCGGAGGACGCGCAGCTGATCCCGTTTTCGGCGGAAAAGGGCACCGGCAAAACGGAACTGCTGGCCGCTATCAGTGAGCTGACGGGAAAATAGGACAAAAAGGAAAGCAGACAGCGGGAGCTGTCTGCTTTCCTTTGCGGGGAGAGAATAGGGAATACATGTTAAACTTTTTTGTGGGGGTGCAGGAACTCTGCCAGCATGGCGCCGCCCAGGATCATCGCCGCGCCCAGCCAGCGAGTGGGAGTCAAGGTCTCGTGGAGCAGGAGCACGGAGAAAAACACTGCGCTGAGGGGTTCAAGATAGCCGCAGACAGAGACGGTCTGCACGGGCAGAGCTCCGATGGAGGAGAAATACAGCCAGCAGCCAAAGCCGGTGTTCACGAAGCCCAACAGCAGCATCCAGCCCCAACTGTCGGTGGGAAGGTACATAGGGATGGCGCCGCCGCGAAGCGTATAGAATAGCGTTGTGATCAGAAAAGCGGCCAGCAGCTGTATCACAGTATTTTCCAGGCCGGGGAGGGCCGCTTTTTTGTTGGTGATGACCATGACCACATACAATGCCGCGCCGCCAAGGCCGCACAACAGGCCCGCCGCATCCAATGTACCGCCGCTGATGCCGTTGAGCATTACCACACCGGCAAAGACGATGAGAATACCGATGACTTTGGGTGTGGAGAGTTTTTCTTTGAAAAAGAGAGGGGAGAGGGCCATCACCAGCACGGGGCCGCAGTAGTACAACAGTGTGGCGATAGAGACGCCTATCAGCTCATAAGCACGGTACAGACAGAGCCAGCTGAGGCCCATGGCCGCGCCGGAAAGCGCCACCAGCAGCAGCCTGCGGGGCGCTTTCAGACAGGTGATACGCTGCCGTGTCAGAAAAAACAGCATCAGCAGAAACAGGGAGCCCAGCAGGGAACGCAGTACCACGATCTGTGTGCTGGTGAGGCCGATATGTCCGGCCACGATGCCGTTCAGACCAAACAGCAGCAGGGCGGAGAGATACTTGATATAGGGGATCTTTTGTGTCATGGATAAGGGACTCCTTACAGGGGGAAACCGTGGCGGTATTCCCGGATTGACATTATTATAATGTAGTGCTATCCTTGCGTAAAGAAAAAGTTTTGCAAATCAGATTTGCGGAAAATGCAAACAATGGGAGAGAGTATGGAGACGGAAAAATGCCGTGCGCTGCTGTGCGCTATCGAAAAAGGATCCATTACCGCCGCGGCGGAGGCGCTGGGTTACACCACATCCGGGATGAGCCGGATGCTGTCGGCGCTGGAGGGAGAGATGGGATTCCCGCTGCTGCGCCGCCGTCGGGACGGCGTAACGCCCACACGGCAGTGCAGTGCGCTGCTGCCGTCCTTCCGGGAATTGGTACAGCAGGCGGAGCACTGCCGCCAGACGGCGGGAGAGCTGCGGGGCGTGGTGTCCGGCACGGTGTCCATCGCCACCATCTCCAGCGTGGCTGCCCACCGGCTCCCGGATGTGATCGCCCGGTTCCAAAAGGACTATCCCGGCGTGGATTTTCGTCTGATGATGGGCGGCCATGGCGACGTGGAGGAATGGCTCCGCACGGGGCAGGCGGATATGGGTTTTCTGCGGCTGCCCACTCGCCAGGAGTTCGATGCTGCGCCTCTGGAGCGGGACGAGCTGCTGGCGGTGATACCGGAGGCGCACCCGTTGGCGGCACAGCCGTCCGTTAGCCTGGCACAGCTGTGTGAGCAGCCCTTTATCTTGCTGGATCGGCTGGGAAAGGGGGAGCCAGATTTGGTGGAGGCCTTTTGCGCCGCGGGACTTACGCCGAAGGTGCGGTTCACCACCCTGGACGACTATGCGGTAATGTCGCTGGTAGAGCATGGCCTGGGCGTGGGCGTTCTGCCGAAGCTGATACTGGAGAGGATGCCCTACCGGTTGGCAGTGCGTCCGCTGGAGCCTCGCCTGTATCGGCAGTTAGGCGTGGCCCTGCGCCGGGGCGAGACACTGACGCCTGCGGCGGAGCGGTTTTTTTCCTACCTCCCTGGTGCGGAGAGATGATAAAAATTTTTCAGCAATACAGAAAAATTTTTAGGAAAAATGCGAAAAAGGGGCTGTTAATTGTCCTAAACGTATGGTATAATAACCGCAAAGCAAGCAGCGCGGTGCGCAACGCGGCCGCGTGAGATTTCAAACAGGAGGTTTTGCAAATGGAAACTTACGGACTGGAAAAGCTGGGCATTATCAATGCCAAGGCGGTCTATCGCAATCTGACACCCGCACAGCTGACCGAGCACGCGCTCTGCCGCGGCGAGGGCACATTGTCCAACACCGGTGCGCTGGTGGTCAAGACCGGCAAGTATACCGGACGCAGCGCCAACGACAAGTTCATCGTGGATACCCCTGCTGTGCATGACGATATTGCTTGGGGTAAGGTGAATCGCCCCATCGAGAAGGCGAAGTTTGACGCGATCCGCGCCAAGGTCATCGCCTATCTGCAGGGCAAGGAGATCTTTATTTTCGATGGTTTCGCCGGCGCCGATCCCAAGTACACCAAGGCGTTCCGCATCGTCAATGAGCTGGCCAGCCAGAACCTGTTTATCCATCAGCTGCTGCGCCGGCCTACTGCCGAGCAGCTGAAGGACTTCCACGAGGATTATACCATCATTGCCGCGCCTGGCTTCAAGTGCATCCCGGAGATCGACGGTACCCGCAGCGAAGCGGCCATTCTGGTGGACTATGAGGCCCACGAGGTGGTGATCTGCGGTACCCAGTATGCCGGTGAGATCAAGAAGTCCGTATTCTCCGTGATGAACTATGTGCTGCCGAAGCAGGGCGTGTTCCCCATGCACTGCTCCGCCAACATCGGCAAGAACGGCGACAGCGCCGTGTTCTTCGGCCTGTCCGGCACCGGTAAGACCACGCTGTCCGCTGATCCCAACCGTATGCTTATTGGCGACGACGAGCACGGCTGGGCGGATGATTCCGTGTTCAACTTTGAGGGCGGCTGCTATGCCAAGTGCATCAACCTCAGCCCGGAGGGTGAGCCGGAGATCTACAACGCCATTAAGTTCGGCGCTCTGGTGGAGAATGTGGTCATGGATCCCGACACCCGTGAGTTTGACTTCGATGATGACTCCCTGGCCGTCAACTCTCGTGTGGGCTATCCTGTGGAGTATATTCCCAACGCCGAGTTGTCCGGCATGAGCCCCAGCGTTCCCAAGACCGTGATCTTTCTGACTGCTGATGCCTACGGTGTGCTGCCTCCCATCAGCAAGCTGGACAAGAACCAGGCCATGTACTATTTCGTCTCCGGTTTCACCTCCAAGGTGGCCGGCACAGAGATCGGCGTCACCGAGCCGGTACCGACGTTCTCTACCTGCTTCGGCGAGCCCTTCCTGCCCCTGGATCCCTCTGTTTATGCCGCCATGCTGGCGGACAAGGTGGAGAAGGCCGGCGCAAAGGTCTATCTGGTCAACACAGGCTGGAACGGCACCGGCAAGCGCATGAAGCTCAGCTATACCCGCGCTATGGTTACCGCGGCTCTTACCGGCGCGATCGAGAAGAGCGAGTTTGTGACTGATCCTACCTTCGGTGTGCAGGTGCCTACCAGCATCGAGGGCGTGCCCTCTGAGCTGCTGATCCCGGAGAACACCTGGGAGGACAAGGCAGCCTATCAGGCGAGCTGCAAGAAGCTGGCCGCCAGCTTTGTGGAGAACTTCAAGAAGTACACCCACATGAGCGACGAGGTCGTGGCCGCAGGCCCCAAGGCGTAAACGCTGCATATAAAAACAAGCACCCCTGCGGGGTGCTTGTTTTTGCTCAAAAAATTCCCCGCCCGCGGCGGGGAATTTTTTTGGCAGCTTTAAGGTGCATTTCAGCTATCCGCGCTATGCTTATCTCACAGCAGAGAGGAACTTACTTCTTAAGTGCGCTGACGGCCTTGCGCAGGGCATCTACATGTTCCTGCTTTGTGGCCCAGCTGGCGCAGAAGCGCACGCCGGAGTGTGTTTCGTCCACTCGCTCCCAGTATTCATAGCCAAAGTTCTTGCCGATCTCGGCCAGTTCTTCGTCCGGCATGATGGGGTACTGCTGGTTGGTGGGAGAGTCGAACAGCAGGGGATAGCCTGCGGAGACGAAAATATCCCGGATCTGGTGGGCCATTTCGATGGCGTGGCGGGAGATCTTGAAATACAGGTCGTCGGTGAACAGAGCGTCGAACTGGATGCCCAGCAGACGGCCCTTGGCCATACGGCCGCCGCGCTGCTTCATGATAAAGCGGAAGTCTTTCTTCAGCGTTTCATTCATGATGACGACAGCCTCGCCGAACAGGGCGCCCACCTTGGTGCCGCCGATGTAGAACACATCGCACAGGCGGGCAAACTCCGGCAGAGTCATGTCGCTCTCGTCGGCCATGAGGCCGTAGCCCAGGCGGGCACCGTCAATGAACAGCGGCAGGCCATATTCGCGGCAGGTATTGTACAGCGCGGTCAGTTCCGCTTTGGTATACAGGGTGCCGCCCTCGGTGGGGTGGGAGATGTACACCATGCCGGGCTGGACGATATGCTCGGTGGACTCGTCGTTCTTATGCCATTCCACATAGTCCCGTACCTGCTGCGCGGTGATTTTGCCGTTGGTGGTGGGCAGGGTGATGACTTTGTGGCCGGTGGACTCAATGGCGCCGGCCTCGTGGCAGTTGATGTGGCCGCTGACTGCGCTGATGACGCCCTGCCAGGGACGCAGGATGGCGGCAATGACCGTGGTATTGGTCTGGGTACCGCCCACCAGGAAGTGTACATCGGCTTCGGGCGCCCGGCAGGCCACTTTGATCTTTTCCCGTGCGGCCTCGCAGTATTCGTCCTCGCCATAGCCGACGGTCTGCACCATGTTTGTCTCGGCCAGCTTGGACATGATGGAAGGGTGTGCGCCTTCCAGATAATCACTGTTGAAATAGATCATTGCGGTTCTCCTTTATCGTAGTGATGGAACAGAGCGAAGTGCTCTGTCGTCTATGAAGCAGACAGCATTTCCATTGTAATCCATGGTTTCTCGGAAGTAAAGAGAAACTGTTACAATTTCATTACAGCTTGTCCATTTCCCTTGCAATGAACGAAAAAACCTGTTACAATACCGAACGATAAGGAGGCGTGTACCATGAATGATGCACCCAAGAGAAAGTCCCGCGTACAGCAGGATCAGCCGGCAGAACATACCGGCAGCCGCCGCAGAAGAAGCCGCGGCGGCAAGAAAAACGGAAAAGCCCTGTATTATGCCATTTTGGTGATTCTGGTGGGCGTTCTGGTGTTCTCGTCCGTCAAGATCATTTCTTATTTAAGAGATCAGAAAAACGAGGAGATCAACCAGAGCGATATCATAAACGACTATACCCGTCCGGATAACACCAATACGGACAATGACGGAGACAACACCGGGGAGTCTACCGATTCCAAGGACAACACGACCGAGACGAAGCCGAAGGACCCGGATCCAGAAAGCATCAACGTGGACTTTGATGGTCTGAAGGTTCGGAACCCCGATGTGGTAGGCTTTGTGTACAGCGCCAACACCACACTGCAGCTGCCCATCGTGCAGACGGCTGAGGAGGGCGGCGAGTATTATCTTTACCGTGATATTGATGGCAAAGATAACAAGAACGGCACGGTGTTCCTGGATTCGCGCTGCAACTCCGGTTTTACCTCCCAGAACAACCTCATCTATGGTCATAACATGAAGACTGGCTTGATGTTCGCTTCGTTGATGAATTACAAGAGCCAGAGTTACTATGAGGCGCATCCCTATTTCTACCTGTATACACCCAATCAGACCTACAAGGTCAATCTGTTCGCGGGATGCATCGTGGAGCATGATGCCGATGTGTATTCCACGACGCTCAGCGAGAGTTACCTGCAGGAGTGCATCAACAATTCCACGTTTAAGTCTGGAGCCGGTGTGCCCACGGGCAATATCCTTACGTTGAGCACCTGTGACTATGACTTTGACAATGCCCGTTACGTCGTGATGGGTGAGTTGATCCCCGTGAAAAACCCCGCAGCCTCCAGCGAAGGCTAAGATTTCTCTATACGAAAAAAGACCGCCGAGAGGCGGTCTTTTTTGATAGCTTCGTGCATTTCGCGCAGATAAAACTACATTTTGTATGAGCCTCGTTGACAGAAAAACAATATTTTGTATTATTATATTGTTTTTCGCGCCAATAAGAACATTGCGCCGTGACCGCCGCGGGCGGAACACCGGTGGTGTTCCGCATGATGGACATGTCCATCATGCAATTGGTTTGTAGAAAGGGGTTACAATGGGAGGCATAGCAAATATCATATCCTGTATGGAAGTCGACCTGGTGTGCATCGTTGCGCTGGCCTGCCTGGCACGCAAGGCTGCCGGCGTGGGCTTTGACAGGCCGATCAAGAACCAGCTGTTTGAAAGGGCACTGTGGTTCGCCGTGGGAGCCAACGTCATGGAGATCGTGTGGGATCTCCATGCCAGCGGTTATATTACGCTGGGACAGGGCATGGGTTGGTTGGTCAATGTCGTGTACTTTATGTTTCTGGAGCTGTCAGCATTTTCTTGGTTCATCTATGCAGAAGTGGTGGAGGATAAAGATATTCTCCACAATCGAAGACGGTTTCTGCTGAGCAGCGTACCGCAGTGGATATTGGCGGTGCTGCTGGTACTGTCGTATTATAACGGATGGATATTCTCCGTGGACGAGGCGGGGGTATACCACCGTGGGCCGTTGTTTTTCATGCAGCTGCTGTGCGCCTACGGCTATGTGGTCTATACGCTGTTCAAGAGTCTGCAGGTGGTACTGCTGCGGAAAAACAGCGCCAGCAGGAGAGAGTATATGGTCATAGCGTCTTTCGCGCTGCCGGTGCTGGTCTGCGGCGTTCTGCAAGTGTTGATGCCGCAGTTGTCACTGGCTACAGCGGGCGTGGCTATCTCCTATATGCTGGTGTATTTGAATTCCCTGCAGCTGATGGTATCACTGGATCCGGTGACGGGTATCAGTGACCGGCGGCAGTTCCTGCTGTCGCTGCACTCGCGGGCGGAAGGCCTGCGGGGCAATGAGCGGCTGTATTTCATGTTTATCGATGTGGACAACTTCAAAGGCGTCAACGACCGGTTCGGCCACGATGAGGGTGACCGGGTGCTGCGTATCGTGGCGGATTCACTGCGGGAGGTCTGTACCGGGTACGGCGCGGCCTTCGGTCGCTACGGCGGCGACGAGTTCACGGTGGCCTATACCACGGAGGATGAGTTGAGTGCGGAGCGCTTCTGCCGCCGGCTGGAGGATACGCTGGCGCGGCGGTTGGAGGACGGCAGCGCAGACAATGTGGGCTTGAGCATCGGCGTGGTGGAGTTCCGGCGGGGACGGGAGAGCGTACAGGATCTGATCACAAGAGCGGATAGGGAGATGTATTTGGCGAAAGAGAGAAAAACGCGGGCAGAGGGCTGACCGCGGAAAGGAAAACGCGGGCGGGATATGGCCGCCTGCGCGTATAAAATATGGAGAACAAGCTGGAACGGCTGTGGAGCCGCTTTGCGGAAGGAAGCACGCTGCGGCGGCTGATGGAGGAGCACTTCGACGGAGTGTTCCTGATCGAATGCGCCACGGGAGAGATCCGGGAACTGGGAGAGGAGTTTTCTGCCGAGCTGCGGGCCGGACGGGACACCATGGACGGTGTACCCTATGATTTGCAGATGCGCGGTGCCATGGAGTATCATGCAGCGGCAGAGGACAGAGAGATGCTGGTGCAGCAGCTGTGCCTGGAGACTATCCGGGCGGCGCTGGAGCAGCAGGAGACCTATACCGTGGATGTAGACACTTGGCGAAACGGAGAGGACAGCGTGTTCTGCAAACGCTTTGTGTTCCACTATCTGGACGAACTGCGCACGGAGATCGCAGTGACGTGTGAGGACACCAGCGATGAACTGCGCAGCGAGATGGATCCGCTGACGGGCATGATGAACACCATCGGCTTCCACCGCCGTGTGCAGGAGTGGATCGACAGACATCCCGGCAAGAAGTTCCGCATCCAGCGGTACAACGTGGACAGATTCCGCGACATCAACGGCCTGTATGGCCGCGATGTGGGAGACAGGCTGCTGCGTGATCTGGCGCGGCATATGCGCCGCTTTGACCAGGGAGAGGATTGCTTCTCTGCGCATTTGAATGCCGATCACTTCGCACGGTTCTGTGCCGAGGGGACCATGACGCTGCAGGAGTGCTATGACAACTTCAACTCCTGCTTCGCGGATTATGACCTGTCCATCGCCATTACGCTGCACATTGGCGTGTACGACCTGTGTGAGCCGGACTGCGACGCCTCCACCATGAGTTACAAGGCTCTGCTGGCTTTGCAGTCCATCAAGGGCAGTCAGGTGCGGCGCATTGCCTACTATGAGAAGGGCATGATGGATGAGGAACGGGAGAAAGGCGAGCTGCTGCGGGATCTGCAGACCGCCATTACTGACGGTCAGTTCGAGGTGTGGTTTCAGCCGCAGGTGGACTTTGCTGCCCGCGAGCTGGTGGGTGCGGAGGCGCTGGTGCGTTGGAACCATCCCCACAGAGGACGGCTGATGCCAGGGGTGTTTGTGCCCTTGCTGGAGCAGAGCGGCAGTATTCACCGGCTGGACAGGTACATGGTGGAGCAGTGCTGCCGGTATATCCAGCGCTGGAGGGAGGATATGCCGGGACGGCACATCGTTGTGTCGGTGAACCTGTCCCGCGAGGATCTGGACAGGCCGGATCTGTGCAACAAAATCGATGCCATGATGGCGCAGTACAGCGTTAGCCGTGATGCACTGCACCTTGAGGTGACGGAGAGCGCCTATGTGGAGGAGACACAGCGAGTCATGGGAGCGGTGGAGGAGCTGCGCAGCCGCGGGTTTATCGTGGAAATGGACGACTTCGGCAGCGGTTACTCCTCGCTGAACGCCTTGAAGGATATTGACATCGACAAGCTGAAGCTGGACATGCGGTTTTTATCAGGAGACAGCAGCGAGAAGGGACGCATCATCGTTCAGTACATTATTGGCATGGCGCAGGCGCTGCACCTGCCCATCATCGCCGAAGGCGTGGAGAACCGTGAGCAGGCGGACATGCTGTGTGAGTTTGGCTGTCGGGAAATGCAGGGGTATTATTTCAGCAAACCTGTGCCGGCGGATGTGTACGAGCAGCTGCTGCGAGGCGAAAAAACGCTGGAAACGCTGCAAAAGTGATAAAAAGGCACCGCCGAGAGCGGTGCCTTTTCTGCGTATTATGCGTCCCAGCCGTAGAGCTTCATATCCACCAGGCCGTCCGGACGCAGGGTGACGCCCTCGGCGGCCAGACGTGCCGCCTGTTCCGGGAAATGGGGCGCCAGACGGCCCGCATGGTTTACCACCCGATGACAGGGGTAGTCGCCGTAAAATTCGGCCATGCTCAGTACCTTGCCCACCAACCGGGCATTTCTATCTCTGCCGATCAAGCGTGCGATCTGGCCATAGGAGGCCACCCGGCCCGATGGGATCTCTTCCACTACGGAGAGGATCTCATAGATCAGATCGCTGTCCAGCACTTTGCGCATAGAAGCCTCCTTGCAAATATGTAAAACAAAAGTACTTTACAGATATTTTAAGGCTCGTTCAAATCGAGGACCACCGGGCAATGGTCGCTTCCGGTGATCTCCGGCCAGATATCCGCGTTCTTTACCCGCGGCAGCAGCCGTTGGGACACGATAAAGTAGTCGATACGCCATCCCGCGTTGTTCTCACGGGCATGGAAGCGGTAGCTCCACCATGAGTAGGCACCGGTGCGCTCCGGATACTGAGCGCGGAAGGTATCTACGAAGCCGCTGGACAACAGCTGCGTCATTTTTGCGCGTTCTTCGTCGGAAAAACCGGGGTTCATTCGGTTGGACTGGGGATTTTTCAAGTCTATCTCCTGGTGGGCCACATTTAGGTCTCCACAGTAGACCACAGGCTTTTTGCCATCCAGGTCGATGAGGTATTCCCGCAGATCGTCCTCCCATTCCATTCGATAGTTCAAACGGGCCAATTGGTCTTTAGAGTTGGGCGTGTAGCAGCATACCAGGTAAAAGTCCTTATATTCCGCGGTAATGATCCGCCCTTCGTGCCTGTGGATATCAGCGCCGAAATCGTAGGTCACGGACAGCGGTTCTCGCCGGGTAAAGATCGCCGTTCCGGAGTAACCGGCCTTATCCGCGCTGTTCCAGAACCGCTGATAGCCTGGTAGGTCGAAGTGCGCCTGTTCGGGGCGCATTTTTGTCTCCTGCAGGCAAATCACATCTGCGTCCGCAAAGGCGCAGAAGTCCAGGAACCCTTTATTTAAACAGGCCCGCAGCCCGTTCACATTCCACGAAATCAAGCGCATACGATATCCTCCGTCTCTTTTTCCACAGCATACCACATTTTTTGCCGGGACACAACTGAAATACACGGGTGCAGCTTGCAAAATGCGGACAGTGGTGTTACAATACTGCTGGTTAAATTGATCTAACATATGTGCGGCGTATTGAAGACAAATAAAAGGCCATGAACAGTATGCAGAAGAAGCAATTAGGAGGGAAGTACATGAAATATGCGGGAATGCCAATGGGAATGTGGATGCTGTTTGCAGGCTCATTCCAGACGCAGTTGACGGCTGTGCTGGGATATGATAGGGAGACCGCAAGAGCCATCACTGCGCTTGCCAAGCCGAAATATAAAGATATCATTGCGCATTTGCCGGAATTCGAGAAGGCGGATCGCTTTAAAATGAATATCGTCAATGCTGCGATGCTGGGGGCGTTTGTTTTGTCCATGCCGAAGCGCCCGGAGGTAGGGCCGCTGACAGATTACTATGCCAAGGCGATGATGACAGGACCTATGCGCTGGTTCTGCCGTAAGAGCGGAAAAAGTAAATTTACCGCGGGGGATATTGCCGGGATGCGGGAGACTGCGGCGCTGCGTGCTGCTGACCGGAATCCCTATTCCTGGAATATGGAGTTTTATGAGTACCCGGACGGCAGCGGATATGAGGGGCGCTTTACACAGTGCGGTATCTGTACGCTGATGAAAGAGCTTGGACTGTATGATCTGACGCCGGCTATGTGTCATCTGGACTATACCATGAGTGAGGCTGGAGGAGTGACAAATTTTGTGAGACAGTACACGCTGGCCGCCGGTGGCCCCTACTGTGACTGCGGATACAAGAAAAAGAATGCGTAAAGCAAGAAGCTATCGGGAGGGCCCGATAGCTTCTTGCTTATACTCTGTGCTTTTGCAGGGTGTAGATAGATCTGCCGGAGTTGAATGTATAGGCTGTGGCGCAGACGATGAAAAAGCAGGGGAGGTATTGGAAACCGAAGACCTCGGCGCCGATCAGTACCGGGGCGAGGAAGGTATTTGTGGCGCTGCCGAATACCGCCGCATAGCCAAGCGCGGCCGCCAGCGGAACGGGCATACCCAATAGTCCCGCGAGCACTGCACCCAGGGAAGCGCCGATGGAGAACAGGGGGGTGACCTCGCCGCCCTGGAATCCGGCAGACAGGGTGATGATGGTCAAAATGAATTTTAAGATCCAGTCCCAGGGGAGAATGGTTCCACCGGTGAAGCTGTTTTCAATCAGATTGGTGCCCAGACCGGAGTAGCGGCCATCGTATAACAGCAGGAACAGGCAGCTGAGGCCGATACCGATCAGCGCGGCGCGCAGAAGGGGATTTTTGAGTTTTTTCGCGGCCAGGTCCTTGGCCGATTTTAAGCCCCAGGCGAACGCGCCGCCGACCAGACCGAAAATGATACCCAAGAGGAACAGCTTGATAAGAAAGTCCCAGGACAGGGAGATGGTGCAGGTGAGAGGGACAGAGAATTTTTCCAGCCCCAGTGACTGGGATGTCATGCTGGCGGCGAAGGAGGCGGTGAGTGCAGGGAGAAGTGCTTCATAACGCAGTTCACCGACGGCTAAGACCTCCAGGGCAAACAGCACTGCGGCGATAGGCGTTTCAAACATGCCGACAAAGCCTGCGGCCATGCCTGCTATCAAAAATATGTGCGATGTGTTCTTAATTTTAACAGGGAGGTGCTGCCCGATCCAGTGCGAGATCGTGGCGCCGATCTGAACGGCTACGCCTTCGCGTCCGGCGCTGCCGCCGAACAGGTGTGTGAGCCATGTTCCGGAGATCACAAGAGGAACAAGCCGCAGTGGGATAGCGTCTTCGTCCCCGTGGCCTACGGAGAATATTAGGTTCATTCCTCTACTGCTGGCGCCCCCAAAGCGTGAATAGACATACACAATAAGGATGCCTGCAACGGGAAGGAAAGGGATAAAGTAATGCGGAAAATTTGTTCGGAGGCTGCTTAGCTTAAGAAGTACCAGGCCGAAGGCGGTATCCGCAGCACCGACAAGGATACCTATTGGAATGGCGATTGCTGCGAGGCAGAACTGGACCATACAGATGTGCGCGCTGGAAGTTGTCTTTTGCATGATGAACTCCATTCCGCCGCGTTGGATGGCGGCATATTGTGATTATTGACGAAAAAACCGTTGATTTCTGCATAATTGGCAGAAATCAACGGATTTTGAAAAGACTCCTGCACCCTGTTTGAAAATGCAGAAGTCATCAGCTCGATAGAGCGGTTTCGACGTAGTCGCGGGAGAACCTCATTCCCAGAGGTTACTATAACCGGTCATAGGGAAAAAGTCAAGAAAAAATGAAGCCCTCCGGTGTTCTCGGAGGGTACTTCATTTTCGACTATTTCCAACCTTGCAAACTGTGTTATCATTCCCACTCAACTGTGGCGGGGGGCTTGGAGGTGATATCATAGCAGATGCGGTTGATATGCTTGA
>CAVGEC010000017.1:9590-29086 GCA_963628195.1 Bacteroidaceae bacterium | reverse complement strand
GTGGGAATGGCCCGTGGATTATACCATACCAAGAACTACCAGGGAACTACAACATGTTAGGGTTGTCAATGGTCAGATGATTAATTATACCATACCAAGAACTACCAGGGAACTACAACCATAGGCCGCAGGGCTGAACAGCTGGCTCAATTATACCATACCAAGAACTACCAGGGAACTACAACACAACGCGCGATCTCTGCTTTTAATCGTTTATTATACCATACCAAGAACTACCAGGGAACTACAACTTCTCCGCAAGGCGTTTCGCGGTGGCAATAATTATACCATACCAAGAACTACCAGGGAACTACAACGATTGTTTCTTCCGGTATGCCGTCCGAAATATTATACCATACCAAGAACTACCAGGGAACTACAACTTCCGGCAACATCAACTTTCCGTCGGCGCAATTATACCATACCAAGAACTACCAGGGAACTACAACAGCGGAGTGCCGGGGGAAGGACCTGCCGAAATTATACCATACCAAGAACTACCAGGGAACTACAACTTTTCACGCGGCGCACGGCCCGTGACCGTCCGTCCTTTCGCTTCGCCGGTTCAGCAGACGAAACACCGTGGACACCAGCAAAATGCCCACCGCCAGCGATCCGGCAATGCCGATCGTCTCCAGCCCTTTGCCCACGGCGTCCATCATGTCCCCCTCCAGCCCCAGACTCATGGTATAGTACACCCCTGCGCCCGGCAGCATGGGCAGCGTGGCGATAACCAGATAGGGCATAGCCGGGCACTTGCGCACACGGGCCATCACCTCGGCATACAGCGCCGCAAATACGGCGGCAAACAGATTGGTCGCGTACACGTCGCAGCCCAGCGCACCGCACAGCAGATAGAGCATCCACGCAGCCGCGCCGCCGGCTACACACAGCACCATGCCCCGCCCGTGCACATTGAACAGGATGCAGAAGCCGCAGCAGCCGATGAACACCGCCGCCGCCTGGGCCCACGCCGGCCAGCTCACCGTGGCCGCGCCCGTCTGGCCGTACAGCCCGGCGGTCAAATGCCAGGCCGCCGCCGTGCCCAGCGCAATGGCCAGCGCGGACAGCACCACCTGCACAATACGAAAAATGCCGGAATTGGTGTCGCCGTAAATAATATCGCGCATGGAGTTGGTAATCAGCAGCCCCGGCACCAGGATCATCAGCGCACCTATAATGGCCGCGTCCGGGCAGTTCAGCCACCCCAGCCCCGCCGCCGCGTAGGCCGGCAGCGCCATCAGGCACGAGGCCAGTATGGTGCTGAAAAACGGGTTGGCCTCCTGCCTGTCCATAAACCGCGTCACAAGCCCGATGATCAGTCCCATCAGCCCCGCCCACAGGCAGTCCCGCAGCGTGCCGCCGAACACCAGGCAGAACCCCAGCCCCACCAGCGCATTGCCCAGGTAGAACACGCCCCTGCGGTATGTCCGGCAGTCCGTCAGCGTCCGGCGCAGCCACACCATGGCCTCGTCTACCTCCGGCTTCTCTGCGCAGATGCGCCGGCTCAGCGCGTTCAGCTTCTCCAGCTTTTCCAGGTCGTTGCCGTGAAATCCGATGCGCCGCATGATCATCAGCGGCTTGCCGTTGGCCGCCTCCAGGCTGACGGACACACAGTTGGGGATGGCAAACACCTCGCACTCCACGCCATAGGCCCGCAGAATGCGGTGTATGGTGTCCTCCACCCGGAACGTCTCCGCCCCGGACATGGCCAGATGATAGCCCATGGTCGCCGCCAGATCGGTCAGCAGATAGTAATCCATAAACGCAGCTCTCCCCTGCACAGGTTTTGCGGGCACACCCCGCCGCAGACTGACAGTATAGGTGTCCCGTCGGCAAAAGTCAACGCCGTTCCGCAAGAAAACTGCACATAATTACGTCTCTCCGCGCCGCGAAAATATATCACTCCGCAAGCAGCGCCTGCGTCGTCAGGAAATGGATGACCTGCCGGGTGAACAGGGGCGTCTCATCCGTGTTGAGGAAGAACAGATGCAGATCCAGCGAGCACATGGGCGTGTCCAGACACAGGAACTCATATTGCTCCGCGTTCGCGATGTTGTGCACATGCGTCTCCGTCCCGAAGCAGGCCGTGTTCCCCTGCACCAGCTTGATGGACGCCTCGATGCTCCGCAGCGTCAGATTCACCGACGGTGTCACCCCGGCCTCCTCAAATATGCGGTCCACCTTCTTGCGGATGATCTGCGACGGTCTCTGCAGAATAAAGGACAGCTCCCCCAGCAGCGCCGGATCGATCACGGGATAGCGGCGTTCCGGCACGGATACCGCTTTCCCCGCCAGCGGGTGATCCTTCGGCAGCACCAGCAGTATCTCGTCCTTGCGCAAAAACTCCGACGTCAGCTTTGCCGAGTGCATGTGGCTGCGCATGATGGCCAGATCCACCTCGCGGTTGAGTATCATGTCCTCCAGCTTGTCAGAGGACGACACCTCGTCTATGATCAGCTCCATATCCGGGAAGTTGTCCCGCAGCTTTTCAATGATGTCCGGCAGCAGCAGGCTGCTCCACAGGTGCGGCAGTGCCAGCCGTATGCGTCCGCTGCCGGCGGACATGCTTACCAGCGCCTGCTCCATCTCCTGCTCCAGCGGAATGATCTGGTTGGCGTAGTAGAGCATCCGTTCCCCGATATAGGTAGGGATCACCTTCCCGTTCTGCCGGTAGAACAGCGGCGCTCCGATCTGTACCTCAAGATTGCGTATGTACTTCGACAGCGCCGGCTGTGAGATATACAGCACCTTCGCCGCCTGGCTGAAGGAGGCGTATTTCGCCACCGCAGATACATATTCCAGTGTCTTGTTTCCAAATTGCAGTTTCGATTCCATAGTGCACCTCACCGACATAAAAGGCAGTAAACATACAAGCTGTTTACGGATTCTTTACAGGCTTCCGTCCATCTTTTCGCGTTTTATTTTATTGCAAAATGTCCGGTTTGTCCACTGATTTTGTCTGGAAATGGCAAAAGGCCGCTGGCCGCGCCAAAAAACAGTCGCCGTTTTTATGCGTAATACACAATCCCCGCCGCATTATCCGGCGTTTCCGACAAATAAATGTCAATAAATTTGTGTAACTATAACACAAAGTCCGGCACGGATAACCTGCAGTTATGCCCCAGATAACTCCGCGCATGTTGCAAAGAAACCGGTCAAAAATTAAGATATAATACAAGTAAGGCGACCCGCCTACACCGCTCTGTTTTTCGCAGAACGCTCAACAACATGAAGGAGGATCACACATGAAAAAGTTTCTTGCGCTCCTGCTGGCGGCCATGATGATGTTCAGTCTGGTGGCCTGCGGCAACCAGAACGAAACCCCCAACACCGACGGCGACAATTCCAACACCACCGCCCACACCGTCACCCTGGACGACGGCACGGTATTCCCCTCCAAGGACATCACCGTGATCATCCCCTGGAAGGCCGGCGGCAACACCGATATCTACTCCCGTCAGCTGGCAACTCTGATGGAAGAGTATCTGGGTGTGAACCTGGTGATCATGAACACCAACGGCGGCGGCGGCCAGGTTGGCTACAAGACGCTGGCGGGTGCCGGTGCTGACGGCTACACCCTGTGCGCCACCTCCAACTCCATGCTGCTGGCCCCCTACACCGGTGTGGGCGATGCCGCTGTGAAGTATGACTCCGTTACACACCTGGCCATGTGGGGCAACTCCGCCTGCGCTCTGGCCGTCTCCGCTTCCGCCGGCTATGATACTCTGGAGGACTTCATCGCCGCCGCCAAGGAAAACCCCGGCAAGCTGCGCATCGCCAACTCCGGCATCGGCGCCACTTGGCATGCCTGCGCACTGACCTTCGCTTCCAATGCCGGCATCGAGGTCTCCCACATCCCCTATGACTCCGGTACCGAGGCTGTTACCGCCGCTGCCGGCGGTCACGTCGAGGCCGTTATGTGCGGCGTGTCCGAGTGCTCCTCCCTGGTGGAGTCCGGCGATCTGAAGGTGCTGGCCGTTTCCAGCGCCAACACCCTGTATCCCGATGCCAAGACCTTCGCTGACTGCGGCGTTGAAGGCATGTGGGGCGGCTTCAATGACTTCATCGTTCCCGCCGGCACCCCCGACGCTGTGGTGGGCCTGCTGGTCGAGGCTATGGAGTACGCTGTGAACACCGACACCTGGAAGGACTTCATGGCCGCCGGTGGTCAGAGCTGGGTTTGGATGACCGGTGACGAGCTGATAACCTACTACGCAGACGTGGACAAGTCCCTGGCCGAGCTCTTTGCGTAAAACACATTCACGGGTGCAGGGAGTCGGCCTCTCCCTGCACCCTCTTTCTACATTATTCAGAAAATTTCCAATACTGTTCGAAAAATTTCTACATTGATAATCAAAATTTTAAATATTTTCTACTAATATTTAAAAATTTTTCACTGACAGGAGCACAAAAATGAACATGAAAAAGAAAAATCTGATCCTGCTGGGCGCCCTGGCGGTGCTGGGCGGATTGGTGCTTTACTGGATGCGGGATCTCCCCTCCGGCACAGCGGCCACGGGCTATGGCCCCGATTTCTACCCCAAGGTACTGCTGGTCGTTCTGGCCATTCTGGCCGTGATCCTGCTGATCCAGACACTGATGAACAAGGGCGACGCGGCCGAGGATCCCAACGAAGAAAAGCCGGAACCTGCTGAAAACCGTCATCAATGGATCATGATGGCAATTTTCACCGCTATGGGCATCGCCTATGCCCTGCTGCTGAACACTCTCGGTTTCATTATTGCCAGTATTTTGTTAGTGCTTGGCGGCATGAAACTTATGGGCGGCAAGTGGCTCCCCTCCATTATTATTTCTGTAGTTGTAGTAGTTGTATTGTATGTTGGCTTTAAGATCGGATTCAAGGTACAACTGCCCGACGGCATTTTGGGAGGTATCCTATGAAAGACTTTTTCTCTTTGTACACCGCCGGCCTGCCGACTGTTATGCACGTTGAAGTCATCCTGCTTCTTTTGCTGGGTGTTGTCATCGGTGTGATGATCGGTGCGCTTCCCGGCCTGACCACCACCATGGGCGTGGCCATTGTGACGCCGCTGACCTATGGCATGAGCATGACCGCCGCCCTGGCCCTTATCATGGGCGTGTACTGCGGCGGCGCTTACGGCGGCTCTATCACCGCCATCATCGCCAAGATCCCCGGCACTCCCTGCGCCATGATGACCACTCTGGACGGCTACCCGCTGGGGCAATCCGGCAGTGCGGGGCGCGCTGTGGGCATGGCCACGGTGTCCTCCTGCATCGGCGGCATCATCAGCGTCATCATTCTGTCCATCTGCGCTACTCCCATCGCGAGTCTGGCCCTGTCCTTCAGCGCTCAGGAGTACTTTGCTGTATCCGTTTTCGGTCTTTGCATTATCGCCTATATCTCCAACGGCAGCATCATCAAGGGCTTGATCTCCGCCGTGCTGGGCCTGCTGTTGGCCACTATGGGCTCCGACAGCATCACCGGCTCCCTGCGATTCACTTTCAACAATTACCTGCTGCTGGACGGCTTTGAGCAGATCCCTCTGCTGATCGGTCTGTTTGGATTGAGCGAAATCCTTAAAACCGTCGGTCAGCGCCGCGGCAGAGCGGAAGTCATTCAGAATGTTGGCCGTGCTCTGCCCACCAAGGCTGACATGAAGGAAGCCGCTCCTACCATCCTGCGCGGTTCCGTGATCGGCACCATCATCGGCGCCATCCCTGCCGCCGGCGGCACCATCGCCTCCATTATGGCCTACGGCGTGGAAAAGCGCGTCAACAAGAAGGGCAGCAACTTCGGCAACGGCGAGATCTGCGGCGTGGCCGCGCCCGAATCCGCCAACAACGCCACCACCGGCGGCGCCATGATCCCTCTGCTGACTCTGGGCGTGCCCGGCGACGCGGCAGGTGCCATTCTGGTGGCCGCCCTGCTGGTACACGGCTACACCCCCGGTCCGCTGATGTTCACCAACCACATTGACGTTGTCTCCTCCATCTATATCCTCATGCTGCTGGCCAACATCGGTTTCTTCTTTGTCGGTCTGGGCGCAGCCAAGGTGGTAGGCAAGATCATCAACGTCCCTGCCGCTTACTTCACCCCCGTTATCATGCTGCTTTGCTGCCTGGGTGCCTATTCCATCCGCTGCCAGATGTTTGACGTTCTGGTGCTGGTCGGCTTCGGCGCTCTCGGCTTCCTGTTCAACCGTCTGAAGATGCCCACCGCCCCGCTGATCCTGGGCTTCATCCTGGGCAATCTGGTAGAAACGGGCCTGCGCCGCGGCCTGCTGCTGGCTTCCGGCAACATCGTGACGTTCTTCACCCGCCCCATCAGCACTATTTTCCTCTCCCTGGGCCTGCTTCTGCTGCTGGCTCCGCAGATCGCAAAGCTGGTGCGCAAGGCCGCCGGCAAGGTCAAGAAGGGCTGAGCCGATAAGATTTGGTTATCCCCTCTATGAGAACGGGGAACTCGCTTTCCCATGGGAAGGGTGCTATACTTTTCTCAGAGAGACGAGGAACAATGAGGTAGATCAATATGGACAAAGTTATTATTGCCGGCCCATACAACGCCGTAGCTAAACAAAAGATGATCGCAGATCTGGAACGGGACTTCGAGGTCGTCTCCATCGCCGGCACAGAAGAATTCAAACAGCATCTGGATGCACAGTACGTCGTCCTCCGCACCATTCCCCTGCCGGCGGATATTATTGAGCAGATGCCCAATCTAAAGATGATCCAGCGCTGGGGCGCCGGCGTGGATATCATCGCTGTGGACACCGCCTCCGCCCGCGGGATCCCCGTGGCCAACGTAGCCGGCGAGAACAGCCAGACCGTGGCTGAATTGACCGTAGGCCTGCTGCTGGCGGTATACCGGCGCATTGTCACCATAGACAACGCCCTGCGTCAAGGACAATGGATCAAAAGCACCATTGACAAGAGCTGCTTCATGATCTGCGACAAGGCTGTGGGCATTGTGGGACTGGGCCGCATCGGCCGCTGCGTGGCCTCCATGCTGCTGGCCTTCGGCGCTAAGGTGCAGTACTACGATCCCAACATTAGCGACGATATCCGCGCCTTTGAGCGCGAACATCCCGTGCGGGCCGTCTCTCTGGACGAACTGCTGCGGACATCGGACATCGTGTCACTGCATCTGCCGCTGACACCCGAAAATCACTACATCATCAGCGAAAAAGAGATCGCTGAAATGAAAGACGGCGCCGTACTGCTGAACGTAGCCCGCGGCGGCCTGGTAAATCAAGCCGCACTGTACGCAGCGCTGAAAAGCGGCAAGCTGCTGGGCGCGGCACTGGACTGCTACGAACAGGAGCCCCTGCCCGCGGATTCCCCCCTGCTGGAGCTGGACAACGTGGTTCTCTCCTGCCATGTGGGCGGCAACACCGCCGACCTGGCCCTGCGTCTGGCGGATCGCTGCCCCCGCAATATCCGCGCCTATGCCAACGGCACCCTGGACGAAAAATATGTGGTGAACCGCAAGGCTATCCACTATCACACAGGAGGATAACGACATGCAGGAAACGATCCTTGTCATTGACTTCGGTACATCCAATGTGCGCGCCGTTCTGTTCGACGCAGCCAACGGCGACACGCTGTACACCCACTCTGAAAGCTACGCCATGCTCTGCCCGGAGGCAGGCTGGCAGGAATTGGATCCCAACGAGGTCTGGGCGAACGCTGTGGCCTGCGTCCGCGGCGTGATGCGGCAGGCCGCCGGCAAGACGGCTATCCGCGCCATCTCCTTCTCCTTTATCGGCGCCAGTCTGTTTCCCCTGGACGAGCACTACGAACCCACCTACAACTGCATCCTCTGCAACGATGCCCGCGCCAAGAGCATCGCGCTGAAGATGATCCCCCTGTTCCAGACTCCCACATGGAAGTTCTCCGAGGTAGCGCCTCCCTCCAAGATGATGTGGCTGCGGGACAATCGCCCGGACGTATGGGAAAATACCCGCTACTGCTGGACTATTCAGCAGTTCATTCTCACCCGTCTGGGCCTGGAGCCGGTCTACGATCCCTCCGTGGCCAATCTGCACTATCTGTACGATCAGCAGGGCGGCGGCTGGCGCAAGGACATCTTTGCTTATGCCGACCTGCCGGAGGACATGGTCATCTGCCCGGTCTGCCCCAGCGAACACATTGTCGGCAGCATCGATCACTTCGGCGACGTGGAGCTGGGCGGCAGCGTCCCCGTCAACATCGGCAGCCAGGACGGCGGCTTAGGTATGCTGGGTCTGGGCCTGCTGGGCGAGAGCGGTGATGTGATCGCTGAGGTTTCCGGTACCTTTGACCATGTCGGATTCTTTGCCAATCTGGACGCAAACAATCCCATTCCCGGACGCTGTAAACCCGGCCCGCTGGCCGGCACCATTGTACTGATGCATGTATTCAAGACCTACGGCGCCGATGTGGAGTGGTTCATGAATACCTTCTGCGGCGGGGGCAGCGCCGAAAGCTACTGCGACCTGTGGAGCCACATCGACTTTGACGGTTCTGAAACGAAAGTCCTGGCGGATCCCACCTTCTCCGGCAGGGGCGCTTTTACAGGGCTCGACCTGTCCGTGACCAAGTATGACCTATTCAAGGCACTGATCGAGGCACTGACTTTTGAGACACGCCGCAGCATGGAGGGCGTACTCCCCTATAAGCGCAGCGGCTGCAGCCGTATCCGTATCGGCGGCGGCCCCACTAAGGAGCCCGCCTGGGCCCAGCTGCGGGCCGATGTGACCGGAAAGGTCATTGAGCGCGTAGTCAGCACCGACAATTCCGCTCTGGGCGCCGCCGTGCTGGCAGCCATCGGCACCGGCCTTTACAAAGATCTGCCGGAGGCCTCGGCCAACCTCATCCGTGTGAAGGACGTGTTCTATCCGGATCCTGAGAAACACACCAGATACGAGGAACTGTACCGGGCCTACTGTGCCAGGGTATTTCGTGAAGCGGAATAATACGTTTTCTGAAAGGAGACAAACGAAATATGTTGATGTCAATGAAGCCCATTCTGGATGCGGCCAGAGCCGGAGGCTACGGTGTCGCAGCCCCCAATATTCACAACGAGGATTCCGCCCGCGTCTCCATCGCGGCTGCGGAGAATATGAATGCCCCGGTGATCCTGGACATCAGCTCCAAGGCCCATCCGGATCTGAAGTGGTTCGTTCAGATGGTGCGCACGCTGGCGGCCGAGTCCACCGCACCCGTGGCCATCAACTTCGATCACGGCAAGACCTTTGAGAACTGCGCCAACGCCATCGTGGACGGTTTCACCTCCATCATGATCGATCGCTCCAAGCTTCCCTTCGAGGAGAATGTCAAGGAAGTGCTGGAGCTGACCAAGTTTGCCCACGCCGTAGGCGTCTCCGTTGAGGCGGAGCTGGGATATGTGGGCCGCGCAGAAGCTTCCGACGTTGTGCAGGACTACCAGTTCACCCATGTGGACGAAGCCGTCAAGTTCGTGGAGCTCACCGGTGTCGACTGCCTGGCGGTGTCCATCGGCACAGCCCACGGCATGTATCCCAAGGGCTATGTCCCCAAGCTGAACTTCGAATTGCTGCAGGAGCTGCGTGAGGCCGTCCCCGTCCCCCTGGTCGTTCACGGCGGCAGCGGCAGCGGCGACGATAACCTGGCCAAGGCCTGCCGCATGGGCATCTGCAAGGTCAACCTCTCCACCGACAACTTCCAGAACGGTCTGAAGTACGTCATGGAAAACGAGATGACCACCGGCTTCATGGTCGTCCCCACCTTCTACAAGGGCTTCCAGGATAAGATCGAGTTCTATATGGATCTGCTGGGCTCCAAGGACAAGGGCGGCGACGCGCTGCAGAGTTACAACTACAAGGGCCACCGCACCCTGGTCAACGCCAAGATCGGCGCCTGCTATAAGTAATAGATCGTCAAACAATAACTATAGGAGGATACAAACGTGAAAATCGTAGCTATTTATGAGCCGCTGCTGGGCTCCTATGTGGATGAGAACGGCAAGATCGTCGACAATTCCACCGAGACTCAGAATCTGCGCAAAAACGTGAAAAAGTTCGGCCCCAACGCCGACGTGGTCATCGAGCCGTGGACTCCTGTGGATCAGGAGCAGCGCTCTTTGATCCAGCGCACCCTGGAGAAAGAGGGCGGCAACGCCTACCCGCCTCCTCAGGTCTTTGCCGATAACCCCGATGCCGAGATCATCATCGGCAAGTTCGGCCCCTTCGGCTCCAACTGCATGGACGTGACCAAGAACGCCAAAATCTACGGCGTTATGCGCGCCGGCATGGAGAATGTGGATGTAGCTGCCGCCACTGCACGCGGCATCGCTGTGGTCAACGCCACCGGCAGAAACGCCAACGCCGTTTCCGACTACGCCATCGGTATGATGCTGGCCGAGTGCCGCGACATTGCCAGAGCCTATCACAATGTAAAAATGGGCGGCTGGAAAGCAGCCTTCCCCAACGAGGGCCTGATGCCCGACATGTTTGAAAAGACCGTCGGCATCATCGGCTTTGGCTTCATTGGCCGTCTGGTGGCCGAGAAGCTTTCCGGCTTCCATGTCAACATTCTGGTCTTCGATCCCTTCGTTGGCAAGGACGTTGAGGACCAGTACAACGTTAAGCTGGTGGACCTGAACACTCTGTTTGCCGAATCCGACTTCGTGACCGTCCACGCCAGACTGACGGAGCAGTCCGCCAAGCTGATTGGCAAAGAGCAGTTCGACCTGATGAAGCCCACCGCATACTTCATCAACACCGCCCGCGCCGGTCTGGTGGATTACGATGCGCTGGCTCAGGCGCTGAAAGACCGCAAGCTGATGGGCGCCGCTCTGGACGTGTTCTACGAAGAGCCCATCGCCAAGGACAGCCCGTTCCTCAGCCTGGATAACGTCACCATCACTCCGCATCTGGCCGGCCGCACCAAGGATGGCGCCGAGAACTCTCCCCGCATCCTCACTGACCGCATCATTTCCCTCATCAAGGGCGAGGGCACCGTGGGCGTTGTGAACAAAGAAGTGCTGGACACCCCCGAATTCAAGGCCTGGCAGGCCAAGGCCAAGGCCGATCTCGGTCTGTAATTTCCGACTTCCTCATAGTATACTATTCCTCTTTTCTGCTGAGTGGGGCTTCCTTATCGAAGCCCCACTTGGCAAAATCCCAGAAAAAGAACGGTGAGCAAATATGAGCATACATACATTTCCGGAGCTTCTCCCAACGGAGATCATCGAGCGAGCCAAAAAACTGAACCCCGCTCTGCTGGCAGACGGCATGAAGGGCATGGGCATCCCTAATGACGGCGTCATGGAGGCGGCTATCATGCCTGTGAACCCCGATCCCTCCATGACCATGGTGGGCACCGCCGTGACCGTGGAAACCGCCAACGGCGATAACTTCCCTATCCATGTGGCCTCCTACATGGCTCCCGCCGAGGGATACGTCATGGTCATCGACGGCAAAAACTTCCCCGGCCGCGCCTACTTCGGCGACCTTATCATGGGAGCCTGCAAGGCTATCGGCTACGCCGGCATGGTCATTGACGGCTATACCCGCGACCGCCAGGGCTGCATCGAAATGAACTTCCCCGTATTCTCAAAGGGGCAGATGCAGGCCGGCCCCATCAAAAAGGACCTGGGCACCATCAACGACGCCATCGTCTGCGGCGGTGTCTCCGTCCATCCCGGCGACCTGGTGGTCGGCGGCGCCGACGGCGTGACCGTTGTCCCCCGTGAGCGGATCGAAGAAGTCCTAACCAAAGCGGAGGAAAAGGCCGCCTATGAGGACAAGCGCGATGCCGCTATCGCCATGTATCAGACGGCAAAAGAGCAGGGCGCAGAACTTCCCCAGCTGGCACCCCAGTGGGTGCTGGATCTGCTGGCGGAGCAGAAATAAAAATCACTTTCCGGTGAGGTGAACATACACAATGAGAGCAAAGACCATTGCCGAAAAGATCCTGTCCCAAAAAAGCGGGCAGGAGGCCAAGGCCGGTGAGATCGTATTCTGCAGGATAGACCAGATGATGGCCCACGACGCCAACGGCCCTCTGGCTGTAAAAGCGTTCCAGGATCTCGGCGGCGAGAAGCTGTGCAGTCCGGAACGGATCCATTTCATCATGGATCACGCCACACCGCCTCCCAACGAGCGCATCGCCAACCTGCAGATGATGCTCAGGAACTTTGCCGCGGAGCAGGGCGCGGATTTCATTGAGGGCGGCAAAGGCGTCTGTCATCAGCTTATGGTAGAACGCGGCTATGTCCACCCCGGCGACCTGGTCATCGGTACGGACAGCCACACCTGTACCTACGGCGCTGTGGGCGCTTTTGCCACCGGTGTCGGCGCTACGGACATGGGCGTCGCCTTCTACACCGGCATGAACTGGTTTAAGGTGCCGGACACTGTGAAGATCACCTTGACCGGTCAACTTCCGTCCAGCTGTACAGCCAAGGACATCATTCTCTACATTATCGGCCGGATCACAGCCTCCGGCGGCAATTATAAGGCTTTCGAGTTCTATGGCGACTATCTGGAAACGTGCACTTTGGCAGACCGCATGACCATCGCCAACATGGTGGTGGAAATGGGCGGAAAGGTTGGGTTTATCTGCCACAGCGGCCTGGGCATCGCCGCAGACGAGGGCGCCGTATATGAACGCGAAGTTTCCATCGATCTGTCCAAGCTCGTTCCCGGCGCGGCGAAACCCCATACCGTGGACAACTATGCCCCCGTCAGCAAAATCGCCGGGACAAAATTTCAGTTTGCTTTTCTGGGCAGCTGTACCAACGGCCGCATCGAAGACCTGCGCCAGGCCGCAGACATCCTGCGGGGCAATCACATAGCCGACGGCGTGCGGCTCATGGTCATTCCCGCGTCGGAGACGGTGATGCTGCAGGCCATCAACGAAGGCATAGCCGCCGACCTGATGAAAGCAGGCGCGTTTTTCTTCACTCCCGGCTGCGGAGCCTGCGTGGGCACTCACGGCGGCGTGCTGGGTGACGGTGAAGTGGCGATCAGTACCGCCAATCGGAATTTCAAGGGCCGGATGGGCAACAACAAGGGCCTCATCTACCTGGTCAGTCCTAAAACGCTGGCCGCCTCCTGCCTGTACGGTGTTATCACAGATCCGGAGGACATTGATCAATGAGAGCAAAATGTATCAAATACGGCGACGATATCAGCACCGATCTGATCATCGCCGGCAAATACACTAAAACGCTGAATCTGGGCGACCTGGCTCTGCACTGCATGGAGGATCTGGACAAGAACTTCCACAGGAAAGCGGACGATGAGGGCCGCAGGATCATTGTCGCCGGGAAGTATTTCGGCTGCGGCTCCTCCCGCGAGCAGGCCCCGGTGGCCATACGCGAGAGCGGCATCCAGCTTGTCGTAGCCAAATCGTTCGCCCGCATTTTCTACCGCAACGCTGTAAACATCGGCGTACCCATCGTGGAGTGCGACACCGACAGCATCGATGACGGCGACGAACTGGAATACGAACTGGGCGCCGGTTTTCTGAATAATATCACAAAGGACGAGCGTTATCCGGTGGCCCCCATGCCTGAAATCATGGTGGAGATCATGCTGGATGGCGGCATCGCTGCGCACTTCCGCAAAAAGGGCGGATTTTAAGACGGAGGAACGCTATGGGAAAGACGTTTGCCGAAAAGATCCTGGGCCGTGCAGCCGGCAGACCTGTCAGCGCCGGTGACATCGTGATCGTAAAACCGGACTTCTGCATGAGCCATGAAAACGCCTCCGCTGTCAGCAAAACCTTCAAAAAAATCGGTCTGGAGCGGGTGTTTGATCCCAACAGGATCGTGATCATATTTGACCACACCGTTCCCGCCTCTACCGCCGATTACGCGCTCTCACAGAAGGTCACGCGGGAATTTGTCCGAGAGCAGGGCATCACCCATTTTTATGACATGAACTGCTGCGGCGGCATCTGCCACCAGATCATGTGTCAAGAGGGCTACGCCGTACCCGGCGCGCTGATCGTGGGAACGGACAGTCACACCTGTACCCACGGCGCTTTCGGCGCCTTCGCCACCGGTATCGGGCGGTCTGAGATGGCCGCCGTCTGGGCCACCGGTGAGATTTGGCTGTCCGTGCCGGAGACGATCAAAATCACTGTGGACGGTCACTTCCCCCGCGGTGTCTATGCCAAAGATCTGATCTTGACCATTATCGGCGACCTGGGCGCCGACGGCGCCAACTACAAGTCTGTGGAGTTCCATGGCCCCGGCATCGCTGATATGTCCATGGCCCAGCGTATGACTTTGTGCAACATGGCCATTGAGTACGGAGCCAAAAATTCCGTATGCAAACCGGATGACAAGACATATGCGGTCATCCGCGGCAAGGAAAAGCTCAGTGGAACCGAGGCCGTCTGGGCTGACGAGGACGCAGTGTATTGTCAGGAGCTGACCTATCATCTGGAGGACATCGTCCCCAGCGTAGCCAAACCCCACACGGTGGACAACTATGCTCCGGTCGCAGAAGTACTGGGCACAAAGATCGACCAGGCTTTCATCGGCACCTGCACTAACGGGCGGCTGGAGGATCTGCGTGTATGCGCCGACATTCTGAAAGGACGGCAAGTGGCTGTGCGGACCATCGTGATCCCTGCCTCGGTGGCCGTATACAAGGCCGCCATTGAGGAGGGGCTGATTGAAACATTCCTGTCCGCCGGCTGCACCGTCAGTCATCCTGGCTGCGGGCCGTGCATCGGTGTCTCCGGTGGTTGTCTCGCCGACCAGGAGACTGCCATTTCCACAGCGAACCGAAACTTCCGCGGACGCAACGGCGCCAAAACCAGCCAGATCTACCTGGCCAGTCCGGCCACGGTGGCCGCCTCAGCTCTTCATGGCTGGATCAGCGATCCGCGGGCGGAAACGCTGTAAGGGAGGATACATATGCTGACAGGTAAAGTTTGGAAATACGGCGACGATGTGAATACCGACCTCATCTTTCCCGGCAGATATACCTATGTACTGATGGACGAAGCTGAAATGTCTTCCCACGCACTGGAGGATCTGGATCCGGAGTTCCTAACGGACGGAAAACCGGGCGACATTCTGGTCGCCGGCAAAAACTGGGGCTGCGGCTCGGCGCGGGAACAGGCTGTAAAGGCCCTGAAAGCCCGCGGCGTGGCCGCCATCGTGGCCGACAGTTTTGCGCGCATCTATTTCCGCAACGCATTGAATGAGGGCCTTCCCGTCATCGTCTGCCCCGATGCCGTAAAGGCTGCCGAAACCGGCGGCACCATGACCGTTGATCTGCTGAAGCACACAGTGCAGGTCAACGGCAAAACGTATACATTCGGCGAGTATAACCCCTACATACAGCACATGGTGGAGTGCGGCGGCCTGCTGCCCTATGTGCGTGCCAAGCTGAAAGAAGAAGGGAGGCTGTAAACGTGAGCAGCCAGATCAGATATACGGATGTGACTGTACCTGTGGGCGAGTCCTCCCTCTCATTTTCTGTGCCGAATCTGCTGCAGGTGGTAGAACCTGTGCACCATCCCGGCGTAGACAGCGCGGCGGAGATAGACCGCGCCATTCACTCCCCCATCGGCACCCCCCCGCTCAGTGAAATTGCCAAGGGCAAGCACAGTGCGGCCATCGTTGTCAACGACATCACGCGTCCCTATGCAGGCCGCCAGATGATCCTGGCCATTGCTGACGAGCTGCACAAGGCCGGCATGCAGGACGACGAGATTTTTCTGGTGGTGGCCTATGGCGCTCACCGAAAAAACACGGATGAAGAATTGATCCGCATGTACGGCGAGGAGGTCTTCCGCCGTTTTCGTTATGTGCATCATGACGCTTTTGACTCCAGCACCTTAAAAACTGTCGGTGTCACCGATGGCGGTGTTGTGGTGGAGATCAACAAAGAATTTGCCGAGGCCGAGGTAAAGATCACCACCGGCTGCATCGTGCCCCACCAACTGGCCGGTTTCTCCGGAGGGCGGAAAAGCATTATCCCCGGCATCGCCGGCTTCAACACTCTGAAGGGGCATCACTCCTTCCCCATCCGCCCGGAACAGACCTCTCTGGGCTGGATCGACCATAACCCCTTCCACGAAGAGGCTTTGAAGGCCGCTCGCATCGCCGGTGTGGATTTCATCGTCAACTCCGTGGATAATGAGGATAAGGAGATGGTTCGCTGTGTGTGCGGTGATCTGCGGGATGCCTATATGGAGGGCGTGCGCCTCAGCCGCGAGATCTGGTCCGTTCCCGTGCGGGCAAAAGCGGATGTGGTCATTGTCAGCCCCGGCGGCTATCCCAGGGATTTCGACCTGCATCAGTCCCAGAAAGCTATAGGCTGCGCCGAAATGATGTGCCGTGAGGGCGGGCACATCATTCTCTGCGCCGAGATGCGGGACGGCGGAAACAAACCCGGCAAAATGCTGCGGGAAGCCCATACTCTGGAAGAGATCACCGACAAGTTCAAGGCCGTAGGCTACACAAAGGACGCCCTGAGCAAAACCTTCATGTTCGCCAGAGCCATGCAGCATTATCACGTCTCGCTGATCGGCAGCAGGATCCCCGTCGACGAGCAGCGGGAAATGTTCTTTGAAGTCCATTCCTCCATAGAGGAGGCCATCCGCACCGACCTGGCGCGATATGGTGAGAACGCCACCTTTCTGGTAGTTCCCTGCGCGTCGGAAGTAATTCCCGTATTTGACAAGGAGGATCACTGATGATCGTAGGAAAACTGAACGCACCGCAGGTATCCGCTCGTTTGGATGAGGCACTGCACGCATTTGCATCCATCTACACCGATGCGCTCGCCCCCGGAAAATACACTCTGTCCGGCGACGATTTCTTTAACGTAAAAAACAACACCACCCGTGCTTTTGAGGATTGCCGCTTTGAAATGCACGAGGACTACGCCGATGTACAGATCGTACTGCATGGTACAGAGATTCTGGCGTATCGCCAGCGCGGCAGTCAGGAGCAGCCCACTGAGCAGGCCGGCGGAGACTGCTGGCTGTTTGAGGACACGGACTCCTGCGACCAGATCTGCTTAACCGAGGGTATGTTCGCCGTATTCTTCCCCGGTGAGCTGCACAAGCCCAACGTCCAGTTGGGGCCGGATAATCAGAACCGCAAGGTCATCCTCAAGCTGAAAGGCTTTACACACCCCTAAGCGCTGCGGGTATTCCCCCGCCCGCGGCGAACCAATGACCAGCCGCACCGCATTTCTTAACGCGGTGCGGCTGATCTCTCTTATACAAAGAAAGAGCGCGGCACAGCCGCGCTCTTTCCTTATTCTCCGGCGGCGGCCATATCGCCGCCCACATCCGCACCCAGATCACAGGTGTATACCCAGGTCACGGCATCGCCGTCCTTCAATTCATACTGCGAACATCCATAGTTGGGAAACCAGCCGTTAACGGCATACATCCATCCGGACAGACTCCCGGCATCGAACTCATATAGATTGCCGATGTCCTGAATGTAATAGCTGTCATACACAGGGGTAAATTCCGCTTCCATGTGCAGCTTATTCTCCTGACATACCCGCTGCAGCACATCATAGACGCTTTCGCCCTCCGCAAAGGCTGCCTGCGTTTCCGGCAGAACCACACCATCCTCCGGTACCAAGGCTTGCTTGTTCTCGTCCAGCCGCTCCATATTATCCAGCAGCGAGGCGCAGGAAATGGAGATGGTGCATGTCAGTGGTCTGTCCTGTACAGGCTCCCCGGCGGGCGCACCGCAGGCGGTCAACACCGCCAGCAGTACGCACAGCACCGGGAACCAAATTGCTTTCAGCTTTCGCATGCACTTATTCGCCTCTCCGGCGGCGGACAACGATCAGCGCAGTGCCTCCGCCCAGGGCTACCACACCCAGAGCGATCCACACCACCACAGGTGTTGTCTTGGCCGGCTGCTCGTCAGCGGCAGTGTCATCCAGCGTATCCGCCGTCTGTCCTCCCAGCACATCCGCCATGTCGTACAGCGCCGTCTTGCCGTCCAGCAAACGGGCATAGGCCGTCATCGCGCACAGTGCCTGCTCAGTAGCGATAGCATCCGCCTTGCCGTCCGCCGTGTGGCGGAAACCGCCGTCCAGCGCATAGGCCAGCAGGGCATCCAGCACAGTCAGGCCGTTCTTGGCGAAGCGGCTGTCAGCGGCCGAATCAATGCCCAGAGATGCCAAGGCGATGAGCACCTGGGCGCAGGACTCGCTGTTCAGCGTACTCCAGCTGCTGTAGCCGCCATCGGCCTGCTGCATGTCGGACAATACCTGCAGTGCCTTGTCCACAGCGGTCTGCACCGCCGCATCTCCGGTGCGGTAGGGTGCCAGCGCCTGCAGGGCCATAGCGGTCATGTCCGGATCGGCATTGTCGCCGGACAGGGCCCAACCGCCGTCAGACAGCTGCTGCTCCAAAATATAGGCCAGCAGTCCATCGCGGGTAGTCTGCTTTCCGCCCTCTGCCGCGGCCGGCACATCGTACTTGCCGCTGTCCAGGGCGATAAGCGCAAAGATCGCGCCGTTAAGGCCCTGATAGGTCACATCATCCATGTCCGCCAGCTTGGCAAGCAGGTCATAGCCTCCCACATCGGTAGGATCCTTGCCGATGGCCGTCAAGGCCAGAATCGTGCGGGAATACTCGGTGAACTTCTTGTCGCCGAGTTCGCCTCTGGCCTCCTGCACAGCCTTGACTACGCTGTCGTAGTAGCTGTCGGGCACGTCCCTGCCGCTGCGGGCCAGGGCGATAACCAGCCACTCGCTGCCGAATACCAGCTCGTCCGTCTTGACGCTGTCCAGTGCATCGCTGTAGGTCTTGCGCCAACCGTCAGCTGTCTCTGTATTCGCTTCGCCGGCCGTCTGCTCTTTGATCAGTTCCGCATAGGCCGTCTCAGCCGCCGTCAGCTTGGCGTAGTTGGTCACCAGTGCTTTCTGGTCAGCGGACAGCTTGTTGTACGCCGTGCGGGCGGCGGCGATGGCGTTGCCGCTGCTTCTGGTCACGGTGCCGATAGCATCGATCAGCTTGATCACGTCGGCGGCAGTGACCTCCTCATCGGCCATCTTGCCGGCATCGGGATCGGCCTTCCAGTCAGTGGTGTAGTACCACAGAACATAGTCGTTGTTGTTCACAGCTTTCTGCGTCAGCGGCACGTTGGGCAAAACACCGTTAACCTTGTACAGCCAGCCGGAGTTGGTGCCGGAGGTAAACTCTCCGTAGGTAACACCGCCCTTGGTCATGAAGCTGACATAGCCGTTCTCCGCGCCCACCTGCTTAATGTCGCTGTCCTTCAGCGCTTTGATAAAGGCGTGGTAAACGGTGCTGCCCTCCGTAACGGTAACGCTCTTGTTGTTGAGCCAGATACCGCTGGGGGTGGAGATAGTCACGGTGACGGTGATTTTGTCTCTTCCCTCCGGCTCATCCGCAGGCTTGCTTGTCTCGCCCTCACCAGTGGCGTGGGAAGGCCCGGTCTTGACATCGCTGAAGTCGTAGATGTTGAACGCCTTGCCTGTGGCTTTGAACTGCGCCAGAGCGACCAGCGCACGGAACGCCTGCTC
>CAVGEC010000017.1:5237-8708 GCA_963628195.1 Bacteroidaceae bacterium | reverse complement strand
GCTGGTGTTGCCGATGGGAGAGATGGTCGTACCGTCCGGCTGCGTGCAGTTGCCGTAGACGTTCCTGACGGTGATCTGGTTGTCCAGCCCGGCAATGACGCCGTCCAGCTTTCCGGCAAAGCCGCCGTTATAGCCCTGCGTGGGTGTGCCCTTGATGGTCACCTGGCCCGCGCCCACGGCGTTCTCCGCATTGCTGATGGCGCCGGCAAAGCCGCCGGTGTAATCCGTGCCGGTGACGGCCCCGGTGCTGTAGCAGTTCTTTACCGTACCGCTGCTGCTGCCGGCAAAACCTCCGGTGTGGCTCTCACCGGTAACAGCGCCGGTGGCGTGGCTGTCATAGATATCGCCGCTGTTGTCGCCCGCCAGTCCGCCGGTGGTCGTCTTGCCTGTGACCGCACCATTGGCGTAGGATTTGGTGATGGTGCCGCTGTTGTTGCCCACCAAACCGCCGGTTCCATGCACACCGTTAACGGCAGCCGCCGCCGCGCATTTGTCCACAGCGCTGGCGATGGAGAACAGCGTATCCCGATCGGTCACACCCGCGTTCAAGCCGATCAGACCTCCCACATTTTTCTCGCCGCTGACCGTACCGGTCACAGAGCAGCTGCCCACCAGGTTGGCCTTGTTCTTGGACAGATCGGTCTTATCCAGCTCCGCCTGGGCATAGCCCACCAGGCCGCCCACGTTCTCTTTGCCGGAAATGTTGACCTTCGCCAGCTTCAGATTTTTGATAGTAGCGCCCTTGATGACGTTGAAGAAGCCCACATCCGTCCCGTCGGCCCTGGTTATGGTCACGTTGGAAATGGTGTGGCCCTGGCCGTCGAACGTACCGGTAAAGGGCGCTGTCGCGCTGCCGATACCTGGGAAGGTAACGCCTTTCAAATCCAGATCGGCTGTCAGTTGGTAGTGCTTGCCCAGCGTATCAGCGTCTGTGGCCGCGGCCAGCGTCATCAGATCATCCAGTGAATCGATCTCCACCCATTCGATGGTCACGGCCTGGCCGCTCTCCACCTCGCTCCAGGTGGGGCCCTGGAAGCGGTTCTCGGTGGTGCCCTCGAACCACAGTATCGTGTCGCCGTTCTTCACCGTCGCCAGCGACACGCTGACGTTGGACAGTTTGTCGTTGATGATGAACATCCAGCCGTCCGGCGCGTCCACCGCCCTGCCGTTGATGGTGTGGATGAACCGTCCGTAGGTGCTGGTGGTGGCGTATTCGTAAGTCAGTTCTCCCTTCGCCACCGCCTCGTCCATCACGTCCACCAGGCGGGTGTTGCCGTTGCTCTGCATTGTGATGGACTTAATGCTCGCCTGGCCCGCCGCCAGATCAAAGCTGTAGGTCGCCTTGTTGTAGGGCACTACAGCCAGCTGCACGGTGATCTCCTTGGTCGGCACCGCCTCCGGGATCTTAACGTTCTCCAGATACGGCAGACCGTTGTTCTTGCCCTCGCTCTGCGCCCAAACACCACTCTCGCTGCCGGAGATGGCCGTCAGGAACGCGTCGCTCTTCATCTCGGCGAGTGACTTCGCCACGGCGTTATAGTCGTGGCTGGAGTTGGTGGCGCTGTTGTAGTAGCAGTTGGTGATGCCGCTGGACTGGTCATACTGGAACGACGACCAGCTCTGGTTGCCGCCGATGAAGCCGTTGCCCTCCGCCTCGGTCACAGTGACGGTGCCCGCGGCGTAGCAGTTTTCATAGACGTTTCCGTCATAGACGGAGCGGCCAACGAAGCCGCCGGAATAGCCCCGCGCGGACACGTCGCCCAGCGCGAAGCAGTTGCGGATCGTGCCGCCGTAGCCCAGGCCGACAAAGCCCGCGGCGTGCATGCTCTGCGTACTGACGGACATGGACGTCCAGCAGCGCTCGATCAGGCCGCCCTCCTCGTTCGTGCCGGCAAAGCCCGCGTGACCGACGGAGGTGGTCGTGTTTGAGGTCAGTGTGCCGCCCTGTACATAGCTGTCGCGGATAACACCGTAGTTGCGGCTGACCATGCCGCCCAGCACCGCGCCGGTGTCGGCGGTGATGTTGGTGTTCACCACGGCGCACTTCTCGATGCGGCCATAGTTGTTGTGGACAAGCACAGCCGCGTTATCGGAGAACAGCACGTTCGCGCCCTCGATGGTCAGGTCGTGGACATAGGCGGTCGCGCCGGTGTACCAAAACAGGCCGGAGTCGCTGTTGCTGAGTGTCAGACCGGTGATCTTATAGCCCTTTCCGTCGAACTCGCCCATGAACGGATACGTCTTGGTACCGATGGACTTGGTCTTTACCTGATCTGCCGCCGACAGCGTCGAGAAATCGATATCGTTTGCCAGCCGGTAGTTCTTGCTCCACTCCACCTGCTGGCGGCTGGGCGAACCCGTGCCGTCAGAGGGCTCATCTTTCACGTTTGCCAGCGCGATCCACTGCTCCGCAGTGGTTATATCCACCCATTCTTTTTTGCTGGGATCTTCTGTACTTTCGGCAGGATCATACACACCGCTGTCGTCAGATTCAATGCTGTTCGTCAGCCCCAAATTTGACTCGGTCTCGTAATCCGCTATCGCAGTGACCTTGAAGGCGTACTTCTTTTCCGCCGCAAACACATTGGTGAAATTGGCAGACGTATACTGCCCGGCGAATGTAAAGCTCCTATAGAATGTACGGTCTGTACCCTCTACCGTATACAGATCAACGCGGTAATTCCCGGTAAAGTTCTCCCGGCCATCCCACTTGGCCACGCCGCTGTTGGCATTGTCCCATTTGACCCCGGTCACCGCCTTCATGCGGTTATAGGGACTCTGGAGCGTCACCACTTCATTCTCTGCCCTGTCCAGCGAGACACAGGCTATCTGCCCGTTTGTCTCCACTGCCGCAGAAGCGTAGTAGATCCCCTCCGGCAGCGCTGCAAAGCGCGAGGCCAAGTCGTACTCAGTCCCGGTCACACCGGGGATGTCCTCCACCCATTCCAGCACCAGATCGTAGTAACCCAGGTCTGCATCGGTCGCAAGGCCGATCACAAACTCCGCGCGGGCGGCGTAGGCATCGCTCAGCGCCTGACGCAGCTTCTGTTCGGTGTCGCGGTCGTGCTTCACGCCGCTGTCGAGCGCGGCGTTTGCCTCGTCGATGGCGTCATTGAGCTGCTCCAGCCGCGTGACCTGCTCGTCCGTCATGTTCTCGATGATGCGTGCATCATCGATGAGCCAGAGCTTGTCCTCTGCCGTCTTGGCGGCATCGTACTCCGCCTTTTCCTCCGCGTTCAGCGGCATCCAGGTCTTGACGGCCTGCCACAGGCTCACGGTGTAGCTTGTCGCGCCATCCATGGCCTCCCACTTCAGCAGGCCGGTGGGCAGCGAACTCTCCTCACCATCGTCGGTAGTATAGGGTTCCCGTTCAAAATGAGCGTTCGCCGCCAGCGTCACTTTCTGGGCGGTCATCTCGTCCTGCACGTCCTGCTGCCATAGCAGTATCGGATAACCGTTGTTGACACCGCG
>CAVGEC010000017.1:0-4985 GCA_963628195.1 Bacteroidaceae bacterium | reverse complement strand
GTCGCCGGTGATCGTTCCAACGTTGTAGCAGTCGGAAATGTTGGCCTTGCCGTTATCATAGGCGAGAATACCGGCGGAACGGCTTTTACCTGAAACGGAACCAGAGTTGTAGCTGCCGGTGATGGGGGTAGTTGTACTGCCGGAGTAGTTGCTGGCGAGAATACCGGCGGCGTAGTAGTCACTGCTGACAGCGGCTTTGTTGCCGCAGCCTGTAATGCTGTTTCTGGAACCCTTGGCTGCCGCAGCGATACCGGCGGCGTAACTGCTGGAACCGGTTGCAGTGACCGTGCCTTGAACGATGACGTTCTTGATTTCAGCATCTTTGATGACACCGAACAGGCCGGCATACTGCGCGGAGACCTTCAGCCCGGAGACGGTATATCCCTGTCCGTCAAAGCTGCCGAAAAATTCGTGGAAATTCATACCGATGGGCGTCCAGGCTTTGCCGTCCAGATCGATATCGTCCATCAGGACGGCGTAGAACTTCGTACCGCTGGCGGCCTTGTTGACCGTGTCGGCCAGCCACGCCAGCTGCGCGCCGTTGTCGATCTCATAGGGCGCATCCTCCGTGCCCTCGCCGCTGCTGGGCACTTCGTCCCTTGTCTCGCCATCCCAGGCGGTGGATTTCTTCAGCTCCACGGTGACCGTCTCATCCTCGGTCACAGTCAGTGTCTCGCTGACTCTGCCGTAGCCCTTGGCCTTGACGGTATAGGTATACCCGCCGGCCGACAGCAGATAGTTGCCGTCGCTCTCCGCCTGGATGTCCTGGCCGTTCCACGTCACCGTGATCGTGGCGTTGACGTTGCCCGGCGTCACGGCAAATCTGATGGTGCGCTTTTCCGCCGCCTTCAGTGTCACATTGACAGTCTCTGCCGCGCCGTTGACCGTCACGCTGCCTTGTTCCGACTTGTAGCCGAAAGCGGTGACGGTGTAGGCATAGGTGCCATCCGGCAGCTTGAACGTCCAATTGCCGTTCTCCCCCTGCGTGCCGGTCTGGCCGTCGATGGTCACAACGGCGTCCGCCACGGGCTTCTCACCCTCGCCTGTACCCGTTTTGACCGTAAACGTCACCGTGTAGGTGGGGATCTGCCATTTTAGAATGGGATACCCGTCGTTGATACCCGCGGGCGCAGTGACAAACTCACCGCCCAGCGTGGGGGCGAGCGCCTTGAGCCCATCCTCGGTCGTGGCTGTGGCATAGGAATCATTTCCAAGTGTCTTGAGGTAGTAGCATTTTTCAACTGTCCCGCTTTTTGCCCCAAATGCCGGCTTCGCATAGCTGCCACCAGTCACAGTACCTGTCGTATAACACCTTACAACCTTAGTGCCACTAGCAGTTATCTTTCCAACTATGCCACCTGCGTTACTGTAGCTGCCACTTACACTTACCGCACCGCGGTTATACGCATCAGTCAATGTACAAGCGTAGTTAACATGCCCGATAATGCCGCCAACCTGATTACTTCCGCTGACTTCACCAAGATTTGCACACTGCGACACAGTTCCGCCGGAAGCAGAAATATTGCCAACAACACCGCCTGTTGCATTATTGCCGGTAACTTTCGCCTTGTTGACGCAGGCCGTAATACTGCCGTTGCCGCCAAAATTGGCAACAATGCCCGCAGTATTATTAAATGCCTTAACGCTTCCCTCTACCGTCAGATTTTTAACGGTACCGCCATTGACATAGCCAAACAATGCTTGGTCGTTGCTCTGATTGTTAATGAGGAGGTTTTTGACCGTAAACCCAGCGCCATCGAAGCTGCCCTTGAAATAGTAGGAGGAGTAGTAGGAGCCGCTCTTTCCGATAGGTGTCCAACTCTCATTGCCCAGGTCAATGTCATTGCAGAGCACGGCGCTGAACTTTTTATCTGTGTCTTTTCCCGTTGCGCCCTTATTTACCTGTTGCGCCAGCCAGGCCAGTTCACTTCCCTTTGTGATCTGGTACACACCGTCTTTCAGCGCAGGTTCTTTAATATCGTTCGCACCCTCCCACGCGATCTTTTTCTCCAGTGGGATGGACACCGTCTGATTCCCCGCCTCGGCCACTTCGGTCAGATCGATAGTGTTGCTCTGCTTGGCGTAATCAGGACTCTTAAACGCCCAATCGTATTTGTAGCCCACGGGCAGCTTGTATGTGCTGTCCTCGTCGGGCCGCATTTCCCGCTCCCCGGTCGTGACGGTCAGTTCTCCCTTGTCCGCGTTCTCAAATGTCACCGTCACCACCGGCTTGGCGGTCAGCGAGAGAGGCTCTGTCTTGTCCTCTTTCCCCACCTCCACGGTGTCGGAAAGCTCGTCATAGCCGAAGGCCGTTGCTGTGTAGTTGTAAGTACCACGCACCACAGTATAGCTGTAGCCCGTGTCGGGTGTCAGTGTCTGCTCTCCGCTTGTAACAGTCAGCGCCGCACCCTCCGGCAGTCCAGTGAAGGTCAGCTTGTGCTTGTTTAACTCAAGGCTGACTCCCACGGTCACGTCTTTGTTTCTGACAGTGATCGTGCCGGACTTGGCTTGGTAATCCCCCTCCGCATTGGTCACCTTATAGCTGTATGTTCCCGGCTTGACAGTGAACTCGTACGAACCGTTTTCGTTGACATCCTCCGCTTCTGTTTTGCCATTCCATGTCAGCACAGAATTTGCCGGAGCAACATTGATCGTGACTTTATGTTCCTGTGTCTCGTCAATATGCTGCCACGTCAGGATGGGGTACCCGCCGTTGATGGCTTTATCCGCGCTTGAAGTAGCGGCTATATAGGCGTTGCCAAGGGTGGAGGCAAGCTCTTTCAGTGCATCGCTGGTTTTACCTTCAATGGCATTAGCCGCATCCGTCTGATTGCAGCCCGCAGCATTACTGCTATTATAATAATAGCAGTTGGTGAAGGTATAGCCTGTGGTCGCGTAGCTATATGCGAAGCCATACGCCTTATTACTTCCGCCCGTCACAGTTCCCGCGGTATAGCAGTTTTCATATTTGTGCAGCGCATTACTGCTGCTATTCAGATAGCCGATAAAACCGCCAGCGTAGTTTTTGGCATTCACATTACCAGTCACATAGCAATTCTCGGCCGTGACGGAGTATGCTGTAGTGCTGCTCATGCCACCGATGATCCCGCCAGCCGCAGAGGCACTCTGTGTACTTACGCTCGTTATTGTGGCGGCGCAAAACGAATTTTCGATAGTCAGGGTATCATAGAGATAACCGACAAATCCTCCCACGCGTACAGGATAGCTGGTGCTTGTACCCGTGGTCTCAACAGTTCCTTTAATCCCGCAATTACGAATAGTTGTAGAACCATTGACTTTACCAATCAATCCGCCCGTCCCATAGCTGGCACTCGCTGTCGCCGATTTCAGAGTTACATCAACTATCAAATTCTCGATAGTCGCTTCTGCACCCGTTTGGGAAAATAATCCCACGTTTGCAGAACCACTCGCCAATGTATAAGTGAAAGTTATTGTATTCCCGTCGCCGTCAAAGGTCCCTTTAAACTCCGATTTATACGGTGCTGTGACGGTGATATCCTGCGTCAGCCTGTAGTTCCCGTCGGCGGCCATGCCGGCGAATCCCTCCGCCGAACTGATTTCCGTTACGCCGGAGTCTTCCAGCACCGCAGCATCAGCGCTCTGCGCGGCAGACTGCGGGGCAGTCTCCTGCTCCGCTTCCTTCTCCTCCGGTGCCGGCGTCTCCGTCTCCTCCGGGAGCTCCGGCGTTTCCGGTGTCTCCTGTTCCTCCGTCTCCTCCGGGACGGTCACGTCCTCGGCAAGAGAGTCCTCCACGGCTGCGTCTGCCGCTGTGTCCGCCATCTCCGCCAGAACGGAGGTGGGCAGCAGACTGGTGAGCATCAGCACCACCAACAGCCACGATACCACACGTTTCTTCATTGTCTCTGTCTCCTTTATGTGAATTTTTCTATGTGCACCTGTTATAAAAAGAGGCGGGCGGAAGGGGCCGGCAAACCCCTCCCGCCCTATGGAAAGCAGACGGCCTCCGCCGCCTCGGTTTGACTAAGACATGCTGCGCCTCCAGGAACGAATGACGCCTATCCCCAAAAGGGGATAGGCGGTACGTTTTTTCGAGAAAAAACGCTGTTTTTGCATGGCAAAAACAGCGCACAACTCATCATCCACACGGAGAGAACGCCCGCTGTGTCTGATCCTCCGACGTGCAATTCTTCTGCCTCGCGCCACAGAGCCTTCGCTCTACGTCTGCCGCCTACCTTCTCAGACCTTCGTCCAATGGCTGACTTTCGTCACACAGCTTTCGCTGTTTCGGTGCATTCTTGCGCTCACAGAGCCGTTCGCGGTGGGTTTCTGTCCCATTTCCTTCTAAACTGCCGCCTGGCCCAAAGGGCCTTTACAGCGGACAGCCGCACGACTTCACCGGATCTATTCAGTTAACGGAGGTAGTATGCCACCCCGCAGCACCCCTTGTCAACGGATTTCGCCAAGAACACCGCCTCTTTACTCTTATAATAACTCCCGCGGCACCGTTCCTCTTATATAACATCCCCGCCTTTGCACATGTAGTGCCCCGCGGTCTACGCCGCCCTCCCGCTATAAATGCACCCGCCCCGCGGTGTAAGCCTCCCTCTTGTCTTATAATACACCGGCCCCGCGGCATAAGCCTCCCCCCCTATAATATACACCGGCCCCCGCGGCGTAAGCCGCGGGGGCCGCTTTCCCCATCAATGATGGAAATTCGTCTGCTGCACCGGTTCCTTCTCCGGCAGGCCGAACTGGGCCTTGCCCAGCGCGATGGACTTCATCAGAAACGCAATGTTGCGTCCCAGCGTCCGCATGGTCTGCAGTCCCTCCTTATCCTGGCGGACCTCCTCCGGCGTGTTGCCGTAGACCATGTTCCAGTACTGGCTGCTGGCGATAGGCATGCCGCAGATGGTGAAATACTTGTTCAGCGCATCAAAGGTGGCGGTGTTGCCGCCCCGGCGGCAGGACACCACCGCCGCGCCCACCTTCATGGTCTTGTTGAT
>CAVGEC010000016.1:0-29466 GCA_963628195.1 Bacteroidaceae bacterium | reverse complement strand
CGAGGCGCGCCGCCGCAGGCATACTGGATGTCTGGCAAGGCGGCGCAACGATGGGGCTGTGCAAAACACGCCTTTTGCGGCGCATGTTTTCTTATGCCAGGCGGCCTATGCGTCTCTTTTTTGCGCTGCATAAGAGAAGTGCAACGGCAGGGGAATTTTGCGAAAAGGGTGACAAACGCGGTCAGGTGTGGTACAATATCACCATTGATCATGCGTAGGAGGTGTCGCCGTGCGGCAGTATCCCCAATTAGAATTTGATCTGGCGCTTCTGCGAGGCAATGCGGAGGCCATTATCTCCCGGTGCAGTGCTTTGGGTATCCGTGTTTGCGGGGTGGTCAAGGGTGCGGACGGGCTGCCGGAGGTGGCGCGCACGCTGCGTTCCGCCGGTGCGGTAGAGCTGGGTACCAGCCGCTTGGAGCAGGTGGCCAGGTGCCGCGCTGCCGGGGTGCTGGGCCCGTGGCTGCTGATCCGTATTCCCGGCTTGACAGAGCTGCCCGATGCGGTGGCCCTGTGCGAGACGTCGCTGCAGAGCGAATGGCCGACGCTGTTGGCGCTGGAGGAGGAATGTCTCCGACAGAACAAGACGCATAGAGTTATTGTTATGGCCGATTTGGGTGATCTGCGGGAAGGATTCTGGGATAAAGACGAGATGGTGGATGTGTGCGAGCGGGTGGAACGTGAATTGCCCCATGTGCACCTGGCCGGCATCGGCGTCAATCTGAGCTGCTATGGCTCTACCAAGCCTACGCCGGAGAAAATGAATGAACTGGTTGCTCTGGCCCGGAGGATAGAGGGACGCATTGGCCGCAGGCTGGAGATCGTTTCCGGCGGCGCTACCAGCTCGTTCACACTTGTCCATTGGGGCACTATGCCCGCCGGCATTGACCATCTGCGTATCGGTGAGGCCATTCTGCTGGGCAAGGATCTGCAGGTGGACTGGGGTATTCGGGATATGGATTATCTGCGAATGGATGCGCTGACTCTGCGGGCCGAGGTGATAGAGGTGCGGGACAAGCCCACCTATCCCATCGGAGAATTTGCCATCGACGCGTTCGGCCGCAGACCGGTCTATGAGGATCGAGGGATCCGCCGCAGGGCGATCCTGGCGTTGGGACGGGCCGACGTAGGGGACCTGGAGAGTCTGATCCCTCGTGAGCCGGGACTGACAGTCATCGGCGGTTCCTCAGATCACTGCATCGTGGACGTAGAGGATTGCCCCCGCCAACTGGAAGTGGGCGATGTTGTGGAATTTTCGCTGTGCTACAGCCACATGCTGTACGCCACGGCGCGGAGCGATATGCGTATTTTATTCAAAAACAAATGGGAGGAAGAGTGAGAAAATGGGAGATATTTCGATACTTGTCATCGGCATTATTGACACGCTGTTTGGATTCTTTGTAGTGGCGCCCTGTATTCTGAATGCTGTCAGTCTGTTCGGCGTACAGAAGCAGTTTGCCAAGGCCATGGTGGACGAGGGCGTGGTGAAGCAGGAGGATGTGGATCGTCTGCACCCCAAGAAGCAGATCGCCGGCATCATCGTGTCGGTGCTGGTGCTGGCGGTGCTGGTGTATACCTGCGCCAAAAGCGCCCCCTGGGGCTATGTCTGCGGCGGTGTGGCCACGGTGGTGGGCTTTTTGAAGTACCGCAATATCGTGCAGTACAACAGTCTGACCGTCAAGCGCTTCAAGAACACCTACAAGGAAGAGATGGACGTGAAAAAGTTCAACAAGTTCGTGGAGACGCACTTCTGAGGAGAATAAAAAGCATCCCCGCCGCAGGCGGGGATGCTTTTTATTCTCCTTTTTCGATGGTGCCGCCGCCCAGAACGATGTCGCCGTCGTACAGCACCACCGCCTGGCCGGCGGTGATGGCCCGTTGGGGATGATCGAACACCACCCGCAGGGCGCTGCCCGGCAAGGGATAAGCGGTACAGGGGGCCTCGGTCTGGCTGTATCGTGTCTTGGCGGCGCAGCGTATCGGGGCGGCGGGCACTTCGCCGCTGATCCAGTTCACGCGGCTGGCCAGCAGGGAGGAGGTGTACAGCGCCGCGTCATCGCCCAGTACGATGACATTGCGCTTTTCGTCTTTTTCCAGCACATATACATGACGGCCCACCGCTACGCCCAGGCCCTTGCCCTGTCCGATGGTATAGCAGGGAAGCCCTTTGTGCCGGCCCAATACATGGCCGCTCTGATCTATAAAGTCGCCGGGAGTCAGTGCCAGGCCCTGCCGCAGCAGGAAGCTTACATAGTCCCCGTCGGGCACGAAGCAGATATCCTGGCTGTCGCCTTTGTCGGCGTTGTCCAAACCGGCCTCGCGGGCTTTGTCCCGGATAGCGGGTTTGTCATAATCGCCCACCGGCAGCAGCAGATGGGCCAGCTGATGCTGCGTCAGCTGGTAGAGCACATAGCTTTGATCTTTCCGCCGTTCTGCGCCGCGCAGCAGACGGTATCTGCCGCAGGCCTCATCGTAGTCTACGCGGGCGTAGTGGCCGGTGGCGATGTAGTCATAGCCCAGTGTCAGCGCGCGATCCAGCAATGCGCCGAATTTCAGCTCACGGTTGCAGTCGATGCAGGGATTGGGAGTCCGGCCCGCGGCGTATTCCGCTACGAAGTTGTCCATGACGCAGCGGGCGAAGCGGGCGGTTTCATTGAATACATAGAATCGCATACCAAGCCGGGTGGCCGCTTGGCGGGCATCCTCCGCATCATCGGCGGAGCAGCAGCGGCTGTCCTCATTGGGGGCCAGCTTCAGCATGGCGCCGTCACAGTCATAGCCCTGCTGCACCAGCAGTGCGGCCGCGGCGGAGCTGTCCACACCACCGGACATGGCTACCAGCACTTTTTTCTTTTCGCACATAGTATATCCTCGGTAAAAAGTGGAAAGCTATCGGGCAGAAAGGCAGCACCTTCCGCCCGACAGCGTTTGTTTATTCGTCGATGTGTTTGGTAAGAAAGGCATCGTGGGGCAGAGTGTCCGCCAGCTCCACCAGTGCGCGCTGGAAACCGCCGGTATATTCGAACTGCGGCTCATGAAGGACGTTGTCGGCCCGTGTTAAAGGAAGCACGATGGTAACGCATGTGCCCTGTCCCTCGCGGCTGTCCAGCAGCAGCTGGCCGCCGTGGAGCCGTGCTATCTGATATGCCAGCGGGAGCCCCAGCCCAAGGCCGCCGCCCAGAAAATCCAGCTCCAGGGGCCGCATGTACCACTTGAACAGAAGACTCTGCCGGTCGGCGGGGATGCCGCATCCATCATCCGTTACTTTCAGCAGTGCATGGGGCTTCTGCATCTGCAGAGATACGGTGACTTTGCCGCCGGCACTGCAGGCCTGCAGTGCGTTGGAAAGAAGATGCCAGAGCGCCTGCTCCAGCCAGTGTCGGTTGGCGGCGGTGATGACATACCGCTCACTGCAGACCATTTCCAGCGTGACGCCCTTCATGGAGAAGGGAACATACGCCTCGCGGATGATCTCGTCCAGCCAGACTTTCAGATCCAGATTTTCCGTAGGCAGAGGATCTTTCTGTGTCAGCAGTTGGGCGGAGTCCAGATCCTTGGCCAGCCGCAGCAGCCGGTAGTATCCGTGGTACAGCACGGCAGTGTGCCTGTCTACGGTGGGATCGGTATCCCGCTCGACAGCGGGAGCCAACTGGCGCATCCCGTAGTAAATATTGCTCAGCGCAGAGCGAAGCTGTATAGATACCAACGACAGTCGCTCCATGTAGACCATTTCCTGCTGTGATTGCTCCATAGAACCAGCCTCCTTCTGCTGTAAGCATGCCAGCCTTTGGGGAGTGTCAGCCACGTTAACTACTGCCAGTCTGTCCACATCATACCAAACGCGGCGTGAAAACACAAGTTTTTTGTCAAATTTCCGCGAAACACAAAAAGTTTTCAAAAAACACTTGCTTTTTTCTAAACAACTGCATATAATTCTAAACATACCATACATTTAGGATATTCCATCAGAGAGGAAGATGTTTTATGAGCATTAAAGTCGGTATCAATGGTTTTGGCCGTATCGGCCGTATGGTCATGCGCTGCTGCATGGATCATCCCAATATCGAGATCGTGGGCATCAACGATCTGTGTCCTGCCGATTACCTGGCGTATATGCTGAAGTTCGACACCATGCACGGCAAGTTCAAGGGAGAGGTCTCCTCCGAGGGCAACAACATCGTTGTCAACGGCAGATCCATTCCTGTGTTTGCCGAGCGTGATCCCGCTAACCTGCCCTGGGCCAAGGTGGGCGCAGAGTATGTCATCGAGTCCACCGGTCTCTTCCTGACCAAGGAAAAGGCTGCCGGTCATATCGCCGCGGGCGCCAAGCATGTCATTATGTCCGCGCCCTCCAAGGACGACACACCCATGTTCGTCTGCGGCGTCAACCTGGATACCTATACCAGCGATATGCAGTTCGTGTCCAACGCCAGCTGCACCACCAACTGCCTGGCTCCTATCGCCAAGGTCCTGCACGATAATTTCGGCATCACTGATGGCTTGATGACCACCGTGCACTCCACCACCGCTACTCAGAAGACGGTGGACGGCGTGTCCCTGAAGGATTGGCGCGGCGGCCGTGCTGCTTCCGGCAATATCATCCCCAGCTCCACCGGAGCTGCCAAGGCTGTGGGTAAGGTCATTCCCAGCTTGAACGGCAAGCTGACCGGTATGTCCATGCGCGTGCCCACTCTGGACGTATCTGTGGTGGATCTGACTGTGAACCTGGCCAAGCCCGCCAGCTATGACGAGATCTGTGCGGTTATGAAGAAGGCCAGCGAGAATGAGCTGAAGGGCATTCTGGAGTATACCGATGAGGCCGTTGTTTCCTCTGATTTCCTGGGTGACACTCATACCTCCATTTTCGATGCCAAGGCCGGTATCGCGCTGACAGATACCTTTGTCAAGGTCGTTAGCTGGTATGATAATGAGATGGGCTACTCCGACAAGGTGCTGTGCCTCATTGAGCACATGTACAGTGTCGACCACAAGTAATTTCGCTTACTACCGAAAAGGTTTTCCTTCTTTTGTTCCGCAAACAGCGCCGCATATGCGGCGCTGTTTGCATAGCGATAAAGTGTCGTAAAAATGTTGTTTTATTGTGCACAAAAAGCGACACAGTGATAAAAAATTTTACCCAAAAGGCTATTTACCCTCTACCATTCCGCCGGATTGTATGGTACAATAGGTACAACTTACCCAAGGGTACGCAAGGGAAAGGAACCCGACCATGGAACAAAACCCTATTCTGCATGCTGCGCTGTCACTGGACAGTGATATCCCTCTCTATGCCCAGCTGGTGGGCATTATCAAACGCAATATCTCCACCGGGGCGCTGCCGGTAGGCGCTCTGCTTCCCAGTGAGGCGGAGCTGTGCCGCCGTCTGAGTATCAGCCGCAATACCGTCCGCCAGGCCATCGGTGAATTGGAGGACGAGGGGCTGGTGGTTCGCAAGCGCGGACGCGGCACTTTTGTGGCTGATCCCGCCACCAATCGCCGCGGCGTTCGCTACTCTTTTACCACAGAGGTGTCCTCCATGGGCAAGGTGCCCTCTTCCACGCTGGTGGATTTCGATGTAGAGACGCCCAGCGGTGTGGTCTGCGAGAAAATGGAACTCCGTGAGGGCACGCCGGTATACTGCTTCACCCGCGTCCGCAATGTGGACGGGGAGCCGCTGATCCTGGAGACGAGCTATTATCCCCAGTACATTTATCCCAATCTCACCCGCGACATGCTGCAGACACACAGCTTCTATAGCCTGCTGTACCATGTGGGGATCGTGCCCTTTGCCGCGGACGAGAGCTATGAGGCGGTGAGCCTGGAGGACGACCGCGCTGCTCTGCTGGGCGTAAAGCCGGGCTGCTGCGCGTTCTTCCACCAGCGCCTTACCCGCACGGAGGACGGGCGTATCTACGAGTATACCCGCAGTTACATACGCGGCGACCGTGTCCGTCTGGATGTGCATATGCAGAAAAGCGGCATGAGCTTTGTCCGCACCATTGACTGAATCGCATAATAAATATCCCCCGGCGGAAGCCGGGGGATATTTATTATGCGATTTGTTCCGAAGGCCGGCAAACGGCTTTTGCGCCGGATCGGCGGCGGGGGAATGCGTGTCATTCCGCTGCCGAAAACAGCGCAGCCATGTCGGCGGTCATATCCTCGGTGAAGCTGCACAGAGTTACGGTAAAAGAGTAATTGCCCGCTTTCAGGCATACCACAAGCTCGTACATGGGCACGTCCTGCATAGTGCCCGATACGGCCACAGCAGGGACGTTCTTCTGCCCGGCAAAGTCCACGGCGGTCACCTTGGCGGTTACGTCTGACAGTCCGTAACTCTCCAGCGCAGCGGGGATCTGTTCCGCCGACAGCTCGGCCACATCCTGGGGCGTCACAGTCTTGCCCATCAAGCCCATGTTCACAAAGGTCACGTTCATGGTCATCAGGCCGTCAGTGGACGAGACGTACATGTCCTGGATGCTGCTGCTCTCTTCCAGGCGCTTTTTCAACTCTTCGTTATCGGTGCCGTCTACCACAAAGCCGTTCAGTTCGGCGATCTGTTCATCGGTGTAGAACAGCCAGCTGTCGTCCAGCGTGCAGCTGATGCCCGCGAAGCTGTTGGTGTAGGTCCCGCCGTTGACAGAGCCCAGCGTGGCGGCGGCATCATCCGCGGCAGAGGGCGCCGGCGTCTGCACCTGGCCGCCGGCGTTGTCGGATGTGCCGGGGATCACATTGCCGCCAGCCTGGCTGTTGTTCTGGCTGCCGCAGGCCGTCAAAGCAAATGTCAGCAGCAGGGCCGCCAGCAGGGCGGTGATATTCCTCGTGCGCATGGTACAGTACCTCCTGTTATACGGGAATGTATCCCGATAAGTTCGACAATATTCTACCAGATGCCGCCGCAAAATACAAGGGTGTGCCGATGAGGCACCTGTCACGGCGAAAAATCAAAGCGCTTTGCCATTTCCCGACAGGAAACGCACCTTTTGCCGCTTACAATAGCGGTAAAAGGAGGGACAAGCCATGAAACATCTGTTACCGGCGGCAGACCGGATCGCCCTGCGTATCCCCTGGCCTGTCATGGCTTGCTGCGCCGCAGCGCTGCTGCTGACGGCTGCCGCTACCGGCGGACAGTATGCGCCCTGGGCGTTGGCGGCGGTGGCTGTGGCCGGTGTGGGATGGCCGGGTGTGCTGGCGGTGGTCTGTGCCGGCATAGGGGCGCTGTTGTTTATGGATTTTCAGCCGGGCCTACGGCATACCGCCGCGGCGCTGCTGATATTCTGCGCCAACACGGCCCTGTGTACTACCAGACTGTACCGACGCCCGTGCTTTCGTCCTGCCGCTGCCGTCTGTGCGGCGGGGTTGACACAGCTGCCGTATCTTTTGGAGAGGGGAGGGCGGCAATGGGCGCTGTGCGTCGCTTCACTGGCACTGTTGTACGGCGCCGTATTGCTGCTGCCTGCGCTGCTGCCGGACACAGCGGCCCCGGAGGGGGACCGCCGTCGGGCGGGATTTTTGCTGCTGCTCGGCATCTGCGCCGCTCCGGCGGGCTGGACGGTAATGGGGTTTTCGCCGTCGGCAGTGCTGGCGGCGCTTCTGCTGCTGGTGTTTACGGCAGAATGCCCTGTGTCTGAGGCGGCAGCTTCCGGCGCCTTGGCAGGGCTGATATTGGATATGTGCGGCGGGGGAGAACTGTACCTTACGGTGATACTCTGCGCCGCAGCCGCCGCAGCCGCCTGGCTGCGGCACTATCCCCGGCTGCTGTCGGTCAGCGGTTTTTGCGCCGCTGCCGTGTTTGCCGGTCTGTTGTTGGGCGATACCCGGCCGTTGGCGCTGCTGTGTCAGATGCTTACCGCTGCCGGCGTGTGGCTGCTGCTGCCGGAGAGCCGGGGACGGCATCTTTCGCAGTCCGCTGCCGTTCCGGCGGAGGCCGCCGCGCCTGCGGCCGCATTCCGTGCGGTGTATGACAGTCTGGAAGAGAGGCCCCCGCTGCTGCGCCCGGAGAATCCGGCTGTGTTGTTTGACAGGGCGGCGGAACAGGTGTGCCGGGATTGCCCCATTCGTGCTGACTGTTGGCAGACATACTATACCGACACCTACAACGCGTTCAATGATGCGTGCCCCGCTATTCTGCAGCGCGGGCGGGCGCTGGCAGAGGATTTTCCGCAGCACTTTGCCTCCCGCTGTGTGCGCTTCCCGCAGCTGCTGGCGGTGCTGGACAGTCAGCTGCGCGACTTTCTGCAGCGGCGGTTTCACCACGCACGCCTCGATGCCGCCTATCGTCTGGCCCGTGAGCAGTATCTTCAAGTGGCAGAGGCTCTGTCCCGCGCTGCGCCGCAGAAGAGTCTGCGAAGGGGACAGCTGACTTGCCGCACTGCCGCTGTTCTGCGGCCCAAAACCGGCGAAAAGCTATGCGGCGACCAGTACGCCGTTTTTGATGCGGCGGGGCGGGTATGTCTGGCGCTGTCCGACGGCATGGGCAGCGGCGAAAGCGCCCATTGTGAGGCGGCCATGACCGTCCGCCTGCTGCGGCAGTTCCTGCAGGCGGGGATCGAGCCGCTTCCGGCGCTGAAAACGCTGAACACAGCCGCCATGCTGCGCTGTCAGAGCGGCAGCGGGTTTACCACCATAGATCTGGCGTGCCTGGATAAAGGGGAGGGGCTGCTGACGCTGTACAAATACGGCGCGGCGCCGTCTTATATCAAGCGGCGGGGGACTGTGGTCCGCTATCAGGGGCAGGCGCTGCCGGCGGGGATGGAGAGCGCCAACGGCGATGTGCCGCCCCAGACCGTGCCCGTGTCGCCGGGGACGTGGCTGGTGCAGGTGTCAGACGGTGTGGTCGGCGATGACGATGAGTGGCTGCAGGATCTGCTGGCAGGCTGGGAGGGGACGTCTCCGAGGGCTCTGGCCGATGAGATACTCCGCCAGTCGGGACAGCGCGGCGGCGGTGCGGATGACTGCGCCGTGCTGGTGCTGGCCGTGGACGGCAAGGAGGAAGCGCATCGGGCGTGAATGACAAAAAGCGCCGGGGAAATTTGCACGGAGTGCCGTATAACTTCTTGCCGCGCCGGTGATACTACTACCATCAAGCAACACCGCCGTCACGGCTGCAAGGAGGCATCGGTTTTGGTAAAAGGCGTTTCCCGCCGCGTTATTGTCGTGGAGTCTCCCGACCCGCGGATATTTGAACAGGCTATATTCATCCTCCCCACCGACGGCGGCGGCGTCAGTTCCCGCCAGCTGGTGGATGAGGCGGTGCGCGTGGCCCGCAGCTACGCCCGCGGACAGAGCGGCGTGCGCCGCCGGTGGCACCCGCCTGCGTGGCTGTGGGCGGTGTGGGGGGCGGCAGCCTGCGGCCTTGTGTGGCTGCTGGCGGCGCTTATCTGACAGCTTATTCCAGCGGATCCCGCTGTTTCTGCCCTCTATCGCGGCGCCTGCGGCGCCGCAAGGGCCCTGTTTTTTCTCCTCACTTGGGGCGGACGCACGGCGTCCGCCCACTTTTTTGCTTTGCACCAATCAGCAGGCTCCAAAAGGGAAAGACCGCCAACGGCGGTCTTTCCCTTTTGTGATTGCCCGCAGGGCTTGTTGTCTGTACTCCCGTATACCGCAAGGAAGGGGGAGTGTGAGGGGGAAACCTTTGCGGGTTCCCCCGCTCGCGTTCAGTTATCCGCCCGCAGGCGACCGATTTTGCGCAGCAAAAGTGCTGCTCCAAAAGAGAAAGACACCCAGATGGGTGTCTTTCTCTTTTGTGATTGCCCACAGGTTTTGTTGCCTGCACTCCTGCATATCGCAAGGAAGGGGGAGTGTGAGGGGGGAACCTTTGACGGGTTCCCCCGCTCGCGTTCAGTCACCCGCCCGCAGGCGACCGATTTTGCGCAGCAAAATCCCTGCTCCAAAAAGAAATACCACCCCTTTGGGGTGGCATTTCTTTTTGGAGCAGGGTACGGGAGTCGAACCCGCCTTAACGGCTTGGGAAGCCGCTGTAATACCGATATACCAACCCTGCAACTCACTTTACCGGGTTATTGTAGCATACCCGCGCCAGTTTTGCAACCGAAAATTCTGCCGAAAAGACATGAACGCCTTGTCCTGCTGCATACCCATAGAAAAAAGCTTGGAGGGGACGCCATGAAAAAGAAAGTGACCGCGCTGCTGGCGGCGCTGTATATACTTCTGCTGGCACCGGTGCGGGCCGCGGCGGTGGAGATGCCGTTGACCTCCCGCAGTGCGCTGCTGATGGAAAAGACCACAGGGCAGATACTCTTCGCGCAGAATGAGCACGAAAAGCTGGAGCCTGCCAGCGTTACCAAGATCATGACGCTGCTGCTGACCATGGATGCCATCGACAGCGGCGCGCTGGCGTATGATGATGTGGTGACAGTGTCGGCCAACGCTGCCGGCATGGGCGGAAGCCAGGTGTTTCTGGCGGAGGGCGAGCAGATCACCGTGGAGGAACTGCTGAAGTGTGTCTGCGTCTCCTCCGGCAACGACGCGGCGGTGGCCCTGGCGGAAAAGGTGTCCGGTGTGACGGAGCTGTTTGTGGAGCAGATGAATAACCGTGCCCGCGGCCTGGGAATGAATGACACCCACTTTGTCAATCCTACCGGGCTGACAGCGGCAGGGCACGTTACCAGCGCCCACGACATCGCCCTTATGAGCCGGGAACTGCTGACAAAGCACCCGGATATCCGCAATTTCACCACCATTTGGACGGATTCCATACGAAACGGAACATTCGACCTGGCCAACACCAATAAGCTTATCCGCTGGTATGACGGGGCTACCGGTCTTAAGACCGGCTACACCGCCTCGGCGGGATACTGCATCAGCGCCACGGCGGAACGCGACGGCATGGAACTTATTGCCGTTATCATGAAGGGGGAGACGGCTGACAAGCGCAATGCCGATGCCAAGGCACTGCTGAACTATGGTTTCTCCGCTTATACGCTTGTATCCGCTGCCGCAGACGATCCGCTGCCCGTTTTGCCTGTGACCATGGGCGAGAGCGATACCGTGTCGCTGACGCTGCCCGCAGAGGGCGTCACCGCCGTGGCGGAGAAGGCGCAGGCATCGTCTTTGGAGCGCCGCATCGATCTGCCGGAATCGCTGTCTGCGCCGGTGGAGGAGGGGCAGCAGGTGGGTGTGCTGACGCTGTACAGCGGTGACACGGAACTGCTGACGGTGCCCATTCTGGCTGCGGAGGAAGTTCCGGGGCGCAGCTGGGGCCGTATGTTTACCGACCTTTTGAAGATGGTGGTGTTCGCGGCGTAGAGAAAAGGGGAAAGGCGTGACAAAAGTCCCGCTTTTCCCCTTGTATTTTTCCCGGAAACGTTGTACTATAGGGCAAATCAAGTATACGGTCCGATAGGAGGTATTTACCATGATACATGTAGACCTGCAGAATGTACGCAGCTTTATCCCGCTGCCCTATGAAGCGGCGCTGTCCCCCCGTCTGCGTATTGCCCATGACCGCCTTCAGAAGGGCGACGGCGCCGGCGGTGAGTTTACCGGTTGGGTGCGCCTGCCGGAGGACTACGATAAGGCGGAGTTCGCCCGAATCAAGGCGGCGGCGAAAAAGATCCAGTCCGACTCGCAGGCGTTGGTGGTCATCGGCATTGGCGGCTCTTATCTGGGGGCCCGCGGCGTTATAGAGTGCCTGCGCTCCCCGAACTATAATCTGAAAAAGAAGAATACCCCCAATATCTACTTTATCGGCAACGGTCTCAGCTCCGATGCGCTGAGCGAAGTCATGGAACTGGTGGACGGCGTGGATTTCTCCGTCAACGTCATTTCCAAATCCGGCACCACTACCGAACCTGCTGTGGCGTTCCGCTTTTTCCGCGAACTGTTGGAGAAAAAGTACGGCGCCGAGGGCGCGGCGAAGCGTATCTATGCTACCACTGATGCCCATAAGGGCGCGCTGAAGTCGCTGGCAGATACCAAAGGGTATGAGGAATTCATGGTGCCCGACAACATCGGCGGGCGCTATAGTGTGCTGACTGCTGTGGGGCTGCTGCCCATCGCCGTGGCCGGCATCGATATTGATGCGCTCATGGCCGGTGCGGCGGATATGATGCACGCCTGCGCACTGGCGGACATGAATGAAAACCCCGCCTGGCAGTATGCCGGGGCCCGCTACGAATTGTACCGTATCGGCAAGAAGATCGAGCTGCTGGCAGTTTATGAGCCCTGCTTCCGCTTCATGTCCGAGTGGTGGAAGCAGCTGTACGGTGAAAGCGAGGGCAAGGAGAACAAGGGCCTGTTCCCTGCCAGCGTGGAATTTACGGCGGATCTGCACTCCATGGGGCAGTATATTCAGGAGGGCGAGCGGCATCTGTTTGAAACAGTGGTGCGTTTTGGCCCGTCCCGGAACGAAAACCCGGTGCCCTATGATGAAGGCAATGGCGATGGGCTGAACTTCCTTGCCGGAAAGAGCATGGATTTCATCCGCGAACAGGCTATGGATGGGACACTGCTGGCCCATGTGGAGGGCGGCGTGCCCAACATTACCCTGCGCACCGGATCTGTGGATGAGCGGACGCTGGGCGAGCTGATCTATTTCTTTGAATATGCCTGCGGTCTGTCCGGCTATCTGCTGGACGTGAATCCCTTTGATCAGCCCGGCGTGGAGGCCTACAAGAAAAACATGTTCGCCCTGCTGGGCAAGCCCGGCTATGAGGAGTTGCGCCGGACACTGCTGGAGAAGCTGAAAAAGTAAAAATGCCCAAAAATAAGTTTACTTTTTCTGCATTGCTATTTCCCTGCCGGTATGGTATGCTGTGTACAGGTGGGAACCACCAATGACAAAGGAGTGATTTCTTATGGTTAGACTGATCATGGGTGCCAACGGCGCCGGTAAGACGAAGCAGCTCATCGAGCTCATCCACACCAGCGTGGAATCCGAGACCGGCAGCGTTGTGTGCATCGAGCCCAAGGGCGACATGACCTACGACGTCAGCTACAACGTCCGCCTGGTCAACGCCGGTGAGTATAATGTAGATTCTTTTGACTGCCTGCGCGGCTTCCTGTGCGGTATGTACGCGGGCAATTACGATATTTCCCATGTGTTCGTGGATAATCTCTGCAAGATCGCCGGCAGCACCGACCTGCAGGCGGTAGAGACCTTCCTTCATTGGCTGGATAATTTCAGTGAGAAGAACGGCGTCAAGTTCACCGTGACCATCAGCGCTGACGAGGATACCGCCACCGAGGGCATGAAGCAGTACATCTGAATCGAGCAAAAGGAACCGGCTTAGGCCGGTTCCTTTTTATTGTGCAGATTTGCGGCGAACCAGATAAAATCGCATTGATTATTGCAAAACAGTGAAACTCAGTAAACGGGGGGAGTAAGACAATGAAAAAAGCATCAGCGGACATTTTGGCGTGATCGACATTAGAATAGCGAACGTATGGCTGCGTTTTGGCGAAAATATAAAAGACTATGCACACGGGGAATTGATTTGCTGTAAAATATGCGGTACAATAAAAATAATAGATTTGGGAGGAGAGCGTATGAAAAAAGCGGCAGTGTTTGCCCTGGCGCTTGTAATGGCGTTGGGGCTGTGCGCCTGCGGTGGATCGCGGGCCTATTACCAGCAGCGGGCGGATCTGTGCCTGTACGGTGAGCCTATGGACGGATTCACGGACATATCTCTGGATCCGGAGAAAAGCTATATCACTGTGTCCGGCGGCAAGGTGACGTACTATTACTTTGAAAATGTTTGGACAGGGCAGTGGCTGAAGGACGATTCCGATAAGTTTATCCTGTGGGACGAGGAGCCGCAGCTATGGAGCGACTTTGAATACGGCTTCACTACCATGAAAGAGACCGATGGGGGCTACACCATGTCCGTCATGTATACCGATGATATAGGCGGAGACAGGGTATGGCTGGAGTACCGTATCCAATTCCGGACAAAGTGATATTCCGGGTGCGGAAGAACATAATAAAAATAAGAGGAGAGACAACATGAAAAAACAGAGAACATGGGACCTGATCGGCATGATCGCGGGTGCGGTCATTCTGGTGCTGGGCATTGTCGTACTGGCGGCGAAAGTTCCGGAGTACAGCTTTAATCGGGCGGATTCCGCAAGCTTCGGAGCGGACTACTACACCTACCAGTATGAGGCGACCGAGTATGCGGCCAACAATGCCGCCAGCATTGGCCGCACACTGTACAGCATGGCCGGGATGGTGAGTAAGGGCTTGGGCTTCCTGGTTTTGTCCATTGGCCTGCTGGCGGTGATCCACTACGGCAAGGCGTTTTTCACTGCTGCTGCGCCGGAGAAGCCCACGGAGACACAGGCGGCAAAGACTGAGCCTTCCGCGGAAGAGCAGGCTCCGGCGGCGAACGAGCCCGCCGCTGCGCCGGAACAGGGCGAGATGTTGTTCTGCGAAGCCTGCGGTACGCGGCTGGAGAACGGCGTATGCCCCAAGTGCAGCGCTGACAAGCCGCTGTAACAGGCGGCCGATCCATAAAAAACATCCCCCGGCAAAGCCGGGGGATGCTTTATGTCGTCAAAAGCAGCAGCAGCCCGTACACCACGCTGGCCGTTGTACCGAACACGATCACCGGTCCCGCCACGGTGAACATTTTCACCGCTGTGCCGGTGATCAGGCCTTCCGCCTTAAAGTCGATGGCCGGGGACGCCACGGCGTTGGCGAAGCCCGTAATGGGAACCAGTGTGCCCGCGCCGGCATAGCGGGCCAGCCGGTGGTACAGCCCCAGGGCTGTCAGCAATACGGACAAGAATACCAGCGTTACAGACGTGGCCGCGGCGGCGGTCTCCTGTGTCAGCCCCAGCGCAGTCCAGCCGTTGGCGATCAGCTGCCCTATGGTACATATCCCGCCGCCTACGACAAAAGCCAGCGCCGTGTCCTTCCAGACAGGCGAGCGGGGAGACATCTGCCGCACCAGAGCGTCGTACTCCTTCGGTGTCACGCCATCACATCCTTTCCCGGTTAATATGCGCCGCTTTCGCCGCCGCTATACTTGTCAATCCACGCAAAAGCGGCTATAATGATACGGTGATTTGAGAAAGGAGGGTGTCAGCCATGTACGATCCTGCCCATCCCTTTGGGCGCAAGGCCGTCCAGCTGGCCGTGATCGACACCGTCAGCTGCACCGGCTGCGGCTGGTGCGCCATGTTCTGCCCCATGAAGTGCATCGACCAGAGAGCCGACGGGTATTACGAAGTAATCCAGAAGGACTGCATCGGCTGCCGCAGCTGCAAGGTCAACTGTTTCTACGGCGCCGTGACCATGCTGCCGCCCCAGGTGCGCGAGCCATGAGAAAAGAAAAATCCCCGCTGGGTATCTATATCCACATTCCATTCTGCCGGCAAAAATGCGCCTACTGCGATTTTTACTCCCTGCCCCGCAGCGAGGAGAAAATGGACGAGTACACCGCCGCGCTGCTGCGGCACATTGAGGAGGTCGCCCCCCGCACCGCCGCCCACCGGGCGGACACGGTGTATTTCGGCGGCGGGACACCGAGCTATCTGGGACAGGAACGCCTGACAAAGCTGCTGCGCGCTGTCCGCAAGCGCTGCGACGTGGCCCGCGACGCGGAGATCACGCTGGAGGCCAATCCGGATTCCGCCTGTGATGCAAAGGCCCTGCGTGCGCTGCGCCGGGCCGGTTTCAATAGGATATCCCTGGGCGTTCAGTCGGCGGATGACGAACTGCTCCGCGCCATCGGGCGGATCCATACCTTTGACCAGGTGAAGGAGGCCGTGGCCGCCGTGCGGAAGGCTGGCTTCAGAAACCTCAGCGTGGACCTTATCTACGGCCTGCCGGGCCAGACCATGCGGCAGTGGGAGGACACCCTCTCCGCCGTCATCGCCCTGGGCCCGGAGCACATCTCCTGCTACGGCCTGAAGCTGGAGCCCGGCACGCCCCTCTATGACCGCCGGTGGGATGAGACGTTCCCGGATGACGATGCCCAGGCGGACATGTACCTCTACGCCGCTGCGCTGCTGGAGCAAAACGGCTATCGGCAGTATGAGATCTCCAATTTTGCCAAGCCGGGGTACGAATCCCGCCACAATCTGAAATATTGGCACATGCAGGAGTACGCAGGCTTCGGCCCCGGCGCCCACTCTGATTTCGGCGGCGTCCGTTATGCCTACGTCCGCGATCTGGACAGCTACATAAAAGGCCGTCTGGTGCTGTCTGAGTCTGAGTCCGATGCCACGCTGACGCGCGACTATGAGTACGTCATGCTCTCTCTCCGCACGGCGGAGGGGATCGATAGGCGGTATTTTGAGACGATGTACCGCCAGCGCTTCCAGCCTATGGAGGAGTTGTTCACGCAGTATGAACAGGCCGGTCTGGCCGTCCGGACAGAGAACGGCTGGCGCCTGACGCCCCGTGGGTTTTTGGTTTCCAACAGCATCATCGTGGCGCTGGAGGAGGCGCTGGCCGCCCAGAAAATACGCCGGGAGCAGGCGGCCGCAAACCGGGATTATCGGATAATTTGACTGAAAAAGGCGGGCAAAGCCCGCCTTTTTTGGCTTCCCCCTTGACATTTCCCTCAAACCGTGTTACATTGGCACCGATATGGAAAATCTGCGATGAAGGGGACAAGTAGCGCCTCGCGTCCACGCAAAGAGAGCCGTCGTTTGGTGCAAGGCGGACGGGATGCCGGCAGCGAACATCACCCCGGAGCATCCGGCTGAAAGCGCGGCGAGTAAGTTCGGACGGCAAGGGAGCCGTTATCATCTCCCCGCCCCATTTTGTGGGGACAGAGCGGCCGCTTCGGCGGCAATGAGAGTGGTACCGCAGAGGACGTTTACCAGCGCCTTTGTCTCTTGATGGAGACAGAGGCGCTTTTTATTTTGAGTTCAAAAACTTTCGATAAAAGGAGAAGCAATATGGAGTACAAGAAAACGCTGAATATGCCCAAAAGCGGCTTTCCTATGCGCGCCGGGCTGCCCGCCCGCGAGCCGGAGATGCTCAAGCATTGGGAGGAGCTGGATCTCTACAATGAGCTGCTGAAGAAGAACGAGGGCAAGCCCCTGTTCAATCTGCATGACGGCCCTCCGTTCTCCAACGGTGCGCTGCATATGGGCCACGCGCTGAACAAGTCTATCAAGGACTTTATTACCCGCACCTACGCCATGCGCGGCTACTACACCCCCTATATCCCCGGTTGGGACAACCACGGTATGCCCATCGAGTCCGCTATCATCAAGCAGAACAAGCTGAACCACAAGGCCATGAGCGTCTCCGAGTTCCGCTCCGCCTGCCATGAGTTTGCCGATCACTATATCGACGTACAGCGTGAGGGCTTCAAGCGCATGGGCGTCGTCGGTGACTGGGAGCACCCCTATAAGACCATGGATCCCGGCTTTGAGGCCCAGGAGGTCCGTGTGTTCGGCCGGATGTACAAGAAGGGCCACATCTACAAGGGCCTTAAGCCTGTATACTGGTGCCCTCACGACGAGACGGCGCTGGCCGAGGCGGAGATCGAGTATAAGGATGATCCCTGCACTACTGTTTATGTGAAGTTCCCCATGCACGACGACCAGGGCAAGCTGCCCCATCTGGATCACAGCAAGCTGTACTTCGTGATCTGGACGACTACCGTCTGGACGCTGCCCGGCAACCTGGCCATCGCCCTGCACCCCGACGAGAGCTACGCCATCGTCAAGCCCGATTACAGCGATGAGATGTACATCATGGCCGAGGCGCTGGTGGAGAAGGTCATGGGCATCGGCGGCTTCACCGGCTATTCCATTCTGGAGACGCACCCCGGCAATTTCTTCGAAAATATGCTGGCGGATCACCCCTTCCTGCCCAAGACCAGCCGCCTGGTGCTGGCCGACTACGTCACCATGGATTCCGGTACCGGCTGCGTCCACACCGCCCCCGGCTTCGGCGCCGATGACTATCTCACCTGCAAGCGCTACGGCATGGACATGGTTGTGCCCGTGGACGACCAGGGCAAACACACCGCCTATGCCGGCAAGTACGAGGGCATGACCACCGATGAGTCCAACCCCGTCATCCTGCAGGATATGAAGGACAACGGCTCCCTGTTTGCCAGTGAGGATATCGTCCACAGCTATCCCCACTGCTGGCGCTGCAAGCAGCCTATCATCTTCCGCGCTACGCCTCAGTGGTTCTGCTCCGTGGACTCCTTCAAGGATGAGGCTATTGCCGCCTGCCAGGATGTCCGCTGGGTGCCCGCTTGGGGCAAGGACCGCATGCGCTCCATGATCCTGGAACGCACCGACTGGTGCATCAGCCGTCAGCGCCGCTGGGGTCTGCCCATCCCCGTATTCTACTGCAAGGACTGCGGCAAGCCCGTCTGCACTGACGAGAGCATCGAGGCGGTGGCCTCTTTGTTTGAGAAGGAGGGCTCCAATGCCTGGTTCGACATGGAGGCCGCAGACATCCTGCCCAAGGACTTCACCTGCCCTCACTGCGGTAAGTCCGCCGGTTTTGACAAGGAGACCGATACCCTGGACGGCTGGTTCGACTCCGGTTCTACGCACTTTGCTGCCATGGAGCGCGACCAGCACTTCTGGCCCGCCACCATGTACATCGAGGGCCTTGACCAGTACCGCGGCTGGTTCCAGTCGTCTCTGCTGGTGGCCGTGGGCGCACTGGGCCGCGGCGCCCCGTTCAAGGAGTGCGTCACCCACGGTTGGACCGTGGATGGTGAGGGCAAGGCCATGCACAAGTCTCTGGGCAATGGCATGGATCCCGCCGAGATTTTCCAGAAATATGGCGCCGACCTGCTGCGCCTGTGGGCCGGCAGTTCCGATTACCATGTGGATGTCCGCTGCTCCGACGAGATATTCAAGCAGCTGAGCCAGAACTACCTCAAGTTCCGCAACACCGCCAAGTTCTGCCTGGACAACCTGGTGGGCTTCGATGCCGATCATCTGGTGGAGCCGGGCGAGATGCTGCCGCTGGACAAGTGGGCTGTCACCCGCCTGAACGGCCTTATCACCAAGGCGTTTGCCGCCTATGATGAATATGAGTTCCATGTTGTCTCCCATATGATCAATGATTTCTGCGTGGTGGATCTCAGCTCCTTCTATTTCGACATCCTCAAGGATCGTCTGTACTGTGACGAGGCTGACGGCTTGAGCCGCCGCAGCGCGCAGACCGCCCTGTTCCTCATCCTGGATGCCATGACGCGCATGTTTGCGCCCATTCTGGCGTTTACCTGCGATGAGATCTGGCTGGCTATGCCCCATCGCTCCTGCGATGATGCGCGCAACGTCCTGTTCAATGAGATGGTGCAGCCCTATGATGGCTATGCCCTGTCTGACGATGAGATGGCTAAGTGGGCCCGCATTGCTGTTCTCCGCGCCGCTGTCAACGGTGCGCTGGAGACGGCCCGTGCCGACAAGACCATCGGCAAGAGTCTGGAGGCTGAGGTGGATCTGACCGTTACCGCCGAGGATGCGTTCCTGGCCGATATGGATGCCGCGCAAGTGGCTGATCTGTTCATCGTCTCCCAGGTGCGCGTGGATGTGGGCGCGGAGCAGTCCGTGGCCGTCCGCCCCGCTGCCGGGATCAAGTGCGCCCGCTGCTGGAAGGTCCTGCCCACTGTGGGCAGCGACAGTGAGCACCCCGACCTGTGCCCCCGCTGCGCCGCTGTGGTCAAAAAGCTCCCCGTCATCGAGTAAATGGAACCCAAAAAGCCTTCCCCTTGCGGGGAAGGCTTTTCCTTTACTCTTTCACCTGCTTCATGGACAGGCTGATGCGGTGCTTCTTCTCGTCTACATCCAGTACCACGACCTTGACGATGTCGCCCACGGCTACCACTTCGGAGGGGTGCTTGATGAACTTGCTGCATACCTGAGAGATGTGTACCAGCCCGTCCTGATGTACGCCGATATCTACGAATACGCCGAAATCAATAACGTTCCGCACTGTGCCGGTGAGCACCATGCCGGGCTTCAGGTCCTTCATGTCCAGTACGTCTGTCCGCAGTATGGGTGCCGGCAGGTCGCTGCGCAGATCGCGGCCCGGCTTTATCAGCTCTTTTACCACGTCCCGCAGGGTGGGCACGCCCACGCCGATCTCCTGCGCTACCTTTTCCTCGCCCATGGCCTTCACCTTCTGCATCAGGCCGTCCACCGCGCCCCGGCGCACGTCCTCGTCGCCGCAGCCGCACAGCGCCAGCAGCTTCTCCGCCGCCGCGTAGCTCTCCGGGTGCACGCCGGTGTTGTCCAGCACGTTCTTGCTCTCCGGTACCCGCAGGAAGCCCGCGCACTGCTCATAGGCCTTGGGCCCCAGCTTGGGCACCTTCAGCAGCCGCTTCCGGTCGGGGAAGGCTCCGTTGGCCTCCCGGTACGCCACGATGTTCTTCGCCGTGGTGCCGTTCAGCCCGGACACATAGCCCAGCAGGCTGACACTGGCGGTATTTACATCTACGCCCACGGCGTTGACGCAGTCCTCCACCACGCCGCCCAGTGTCTCGTCCAGCCGTTTGGGAGGCATGTCGTGCTGGTACTGCCCCACGCCGATGGCCTTGGGATCGATTTTTACCAGTTCTGCCAGCGGGTCCTGCAAGCGCCGTGCGATGGAGATGGCCGAGCGCAGATTCACGTCATACTCCGGGAATTCCTCGGCCGCCAGCTTGCCGGCAGAGTACACCGACGCGCCTGCCTCGTTGACGATCATATAGCTGACTCCCGGCAGACCGTGCAGCATCTCCGCCGTCATCTGCTCCGTCTCCCGGCTGGCGGTGCCGTTGCCGATGGCGATATGGGCCACACCGTGCTTTCTGCACAGGGCAGTCAGCTTGGCGATGGCTTCTTTTTTCTGCCGCTCGCCGTAGGTGGGATACACCACTGTGGTGTCCAGCACCTTGCCGGTGCCGTCAACGACTGCCACCTTGCACCCGTGGGCATAGCCGGGATCCAGCCCCATGGTCACATGTCCCTTTACCGGCGGCAGCAGCAGCAGCGGCTTCAGATTCAACGCAAACTGCCCGATGGCGCCTTCGTTGGCGCTGTCGGTCAGCGTCGAGCGGGCCTCCCGCTCCAGGGAGGGATAGATCAGCCGGTCATAGGCGTCTTCGCAGGCGTCCTTGATAAATTCCATAGCCGCCGAGCCGGGCTTGACCACCGCCCTCCGCAGCATGGGCAGCGCCGCGTCCCGGTCCAGCAGCACCGTCACGGTCAGAAAGCCCTCCTTTTCGCCCCGGTTGATCGCCAGGATCTGATGCCCCGCCAGTTTGGGCAGCGGCTGATCGAAGTCATAGTACAGCCGGTATACGCTGTCCTCCTCCTTAGCGGCCAGACTGCGCAGATGGCCCTGCCGTATCAGCAGATTCCGCAGTACCTTCCGGATATCCGCATCGTCGCTGATGATCTCCGCGATGATGTCGTTGGCTCCCTGCAGGGCCTCCCCGATCGTCTCCACGCCCTTCTCCGGATCGATGTAGTCCTGCGCCGCGTCCTCCGGCGCGGGACAGTCCTTCCCTTGAGCGAGAAGCAGCAGCGCCAGAGGCTCCAGCCCCTTTTCCTTGGCCGCGGTGGCGCGGGTGCGCCGCTTTTGCTTGTAGGGGCGATACAGGTCCTCTACCTCCGCCAATGTGGCGGCACCATCGATGGCTGCGGCCAGCTCTTCGGTCAGCTTGCCCTGTCCCTCGATAGCGCCCTTGACCTCCTGCCGCCGCTTATCCAGATTGCGCAGATACTGCAGCCGGTCCTCCAGCTTCCGCAGCGTCGTGTCGTCCATAGAGCCGTGCTGTTCTTTCCGATACCGGGCGATAAACGGTATGGTGCTGCCCTCGTCCAGCAGGGCGATGACATTTTCCACATACTGAGCTGGCTGGTTCAGCTCTTTTGCCAATATCTGTGCGATGTTCTGCATATTTGCTCCTTTCAGAAAGCTGTGACCGCGCCTGGCGCGGTCACAGCATATCATTTACTTGTGGTACAGGGATTTGACCTCGTATTTCGGTTCGCAGCTGACATTGATGCCCAGCCGCTTGTACAGCTTGGCGTCCTCCTCCGAGATGATCACCGAGAAATGTGCCTCACAGCCCCGCAGATTTTTCAGCTGTGCCTGCACCATGGCTGCCAGCGGGTTGGTCAGTCCGGAGATGGCCAGCGCGATCAGCACCTCGTCCGAGTGCAGCCGGGGGTTCCGATGGCCCAGACAGTCGGTCTTCATGGCGCTGATGGGTTCGATGACCGACGCGGGGATCAGATCCAGTTTGTGGTCGATGCCGGCCATCTTTTTCAGAGCGTTCAGCAGCAGTGCTGCCGACGCACCCAGCAGAGGAGAGGTGCGCCCTGTGACCACGCTGCCGTCCGGCAGCACCATGGCGCCCGCGGGCTTGCCGGTGGCCTCTGCCTTTTCCAGCGAGGCCGCCACCGCCGGGCAGATGTCCGGCGTCACGCCAGCCTGCTGCATTACCAGTTCCAGCTTGCGCACCACGCATTCATCTGCCTGCCCTTTGGCGCGTTCCACACAGCCCGCGTAGTACCGCCGCAGGATCTCCATGCGGCTGGCCTCCTGGCACACTGCGTCATCCACGATGGCGAAGCCCGCCATGTTCACGCCCATGTCCGTGGGGGATTTGTAGGGGCACTCGCCCTGGATCATCCGGAACATGGCTGCCAGCACCGGGAAGATCTCCACGTCCCGGTTGTAGTTCACCGTGGTCTTGCCGTAGGCCTCCAGGTGGAACGGATCGATCATGTTCACATCGTTCAGATCAGCGGTGGCCGCCTCGTAGGCCAGGTTCACCGGGTGCTTCAGCGGCAGGTTCCAGATGGGGAACGTCTCATATTTTGCGTAGCCCGCCCGGATACCCCGCCGGTTGTCGTGGTACAGCTGGCTTAGGCAGGTGGCCATCTTGCCGCTGCCGGGGCCGGGGGCCGTCATCACGATCAGCGGCCGCGTCGTCTCAATGTATTCGTTTTTGCCCAGCCCCTCGTCAGACACGATGTGCGCTACGTCGGAGGGATATCCGGCAATGGGATAGTGCTTATAGCTTTTCACGCCCAGAGCGCTCAGCCGCTTGATAAAGGCATCCGCCGCCGGCTGTCCGGCATACTGAGTGATGACCACGCTGCCCACATAAAAGCCCAGCCCCCGGAATACATCGATCAGCCGCAGCACGTCCGTGTCATAGCTGATGCCCAGATCGCCGCGCATCTTGTTTTTTTCAATGTCGCCGGCGCAAATGGCCACCACGATCTCCACGTCGTCCTTCAGCGTCTGCAGCATCCGTATCTTGCTGTCCGGCTGGAAGCCCGGCAGCACGCGGGAAGCGTGATAGTCGTCGAACAGCTTGCCGCCGAATTCCAGATACAACTTGCCGCCGAACTGGGCCCGCCGCGCCGTGATGTGCTCCGCCTGCAGCTGCAGATATTTCTCGTTGTCAAATCCGATCTTCACCCAAATGCACCTCGATCTCTCTCCAAAATTCCTGCCTATTATACAACATCTTGTGTAACAGGGAAAGCGGAAATCACAACTTTCCCCAGGGAAAATGTAACGAACTTTCCTTTTGTTTTTTGGCAAAACCCACCGTTGCTTTTTGACAGATAAGGGGGTATACTAAAAAATACCCCCATTTTGCAGGAGGAGCTTTTATGCGTTTCCATGTTGTCTGGCGCAAGAGCCACGAGCCGGAGGAGGCCTACCGGGACTTCTTCGAGACGAATGATATTTACGAGGCCAAAGACTTTGCCATGCGCCTGGCCTTTGATGAGACGAATCTGGTCTATGTCCGCGACGAAAAGCGCGACGAGATCGTCCGCGACTTTGACGCGGAGATCTACCGCTGAACTCGGTTAAATAAACGTACCGCCTCCGGCCATACTAAAGCCGGAGGTGATTTTTTGTGCCCAAAGGTCATAAGAATAAGCGTGGCTTTCCCTATGACGCCACGCCGGATGTCCACCATTTTCCCGGTGTGCCGCAGAGCAGCTTCGACCTGGTGAACATGTACGGCACCTATAATATCCAGCCCACATCCGATACGGACAACACGTTTCCGCTGATCGCCCCCGGCCTGCCCAAGGCATTCCGGGATATGAGACTGGATAAGCACGATCTGGAGCAGTAGCCTCCGCCCGCCGCATGGCGCGATGCGCGCCATGCGGTTTTGTCATACCGCCATGACGGTTTTGCGTAAAAACGCAACATTTCACCTCGAAAAATACCGAATGTTTTAATCATTTAAAGCGCAGATTGGTACAATGCACAGATAATTGTTATTTCTTTGGCGATTCGCACAATTGACGCATTTTTCACAAACCCGTATAATGTAGATAAACTGGTAAGACCAGTGATGCATTTTGCTGCGCCGTGATAGGGAGGATGCCATGTATACCTTAGGCATAGATATCGGCAGCACCACTTCCAAATGTGCTGTGATGAAGGATGGAACGGAATTGGTGGCCCGCAGTATTCAGACCGGCGGCCTGGGCACCGGCGGACCGGAAGAGGCCTTGGCGCAGCTGTGGCAGACCAGCGGCCTCCGCCGTGAGGATATGGCCTGCGCCTTCGTTACCGGCTACGGCCGCAAGAACTATGAGGGGGCCGACGGCGAGATCAGTGAACTGACGGCCCACGCCCTTGGAGGACGCTTTGTGTTCCCGGATCTGCGCACCGTCATTGATATCGGCGGTCAGGACGCCAAAGTCATTGCCCTGACATCCTCCGGCAAAATGGCCAACTTTGTGATGAACGATAAGTGCGCCGCCGGCACGGGGCGTTTTCTGGATGTGATGGCCGCCATTCTCCGCCTGGATGTGGATGACCTGGATACCGAAGCGGCCAAGGCTGCGGTTCCCGCCGCCATCTCCAGCACCTGCACGGTGTTTGCCGAGAGTGAGGTCATCAGCCAGCTGGCCAACGGCGTCAAGCGCCCCGATCTGGTGGCCGGTATCTGCCGCAGCGTGGCCAGCCGCGTGGCGGCGCTGGCGCGGCGCGCCGGCGTCACGGAGCGGGTATGTCTCTCCGGCGGCGTGGCGAAGAATGATGCCGTCCGACGGGCGCTCAGCGAGGAGTTGGGCGTTCCTGTCAGCGTGGATCCTTTGGCCCAGTTTTTTGGTGCCATCGGCGCAGCCCTGTGGGCGTACAGACAGCAAGTATAGGATCAAGATGGAGATTTTTGTATAAAGGAATGAGGAGGAAATGAAATGGCAGAAGAAGTGAAGAAGGCTCCGAAGCCGGTGGATCCCAACTCCGCCAAGTACAAGCTGGGCAAGATCGCGGCGGACGCCTATGTGGACGCCATCGAAGCCAAGAAGCGGGGCGAGAAGGTGGCATGGGTATCCAGCAACTTCCCTGTGGAGATCCCGGAAACCATGGGTATCGCCACCGTTTATCCCGAAAACCAGGCCGCCGGTATCGCTGCCCGCGGCGCGGGTACCAGAATGTGTGAAGTAGCGGAGTCCGAAGGCTACTCCAACGATATCTGTGCCTATGCCCGCGTGTCTCTGGCCTACGCCAAGCTGAAATCCTGCCCTGAACAGGATGTGGCCATGCCCGACGTGCTGCTGTGCTGCAGCAACATCTGTTCCTGCATGATCAAGTGGTATGAGAATCTGGCCCGCGAGCTGAATATCCCCATGATCCTGCTGGATATTCCCTTCAACCCCGACTACGAGGTGTCCGACGCCGAAGTAGCCTACGTCACCGGTCAGTTCTGGGACGCTGTCCATCAGCTGGAGGAGATCACCGGCAAGAAATGGTCCGACGAGAAATTCCAGGAAGTCACCGGCTTCAGCTGCCGCTCCAGCCGGGCCTGGCTGGCGGCCACCGGCTGCGCCAAATATGTGCCCTCGCCTTTCAACGGTTTCGATCTGCTGAACCACATGGCCGTCATGGTTACCGCCCGCGGCAAGTCCACCGCCGCCGACGCCATGGAGACACTGTTGAAGGAGTACGAGGAAAATCACAAGAACGGTACCTCCACCTTCCGGGGCGAGGAGAAGCACCGTATCATGTTCGAAGGCATCGCCTGCTGGCCGTACCTGCGTGCCACCAGCACCGGACTGAAGTCCCGCGGCATCAACATGGTCACCACCATTTACGCCGACGCCTTCGGCTTCGACTACAACACCTTTGACGAGATGATCCGCGCCTACTGCAAGGTGCCCAATGCCATTAATCTGGAGATGAGCCGCGACAAGCGCATCAAGCTCTGTAAGGACAATCATGTGGAGGGTATGCTGGTGCATACCAACCGCTCCTGCAAGCTGTGGAGCGGCTTCATGTACGAAATGAGCCGCCAGATCGGCGAGGCCTGCAACATCCCCGTGGTCAGCTTCGACGGCGATCAGGCCGATCCGCGAAACTTCTCTGAGGCGCAGTACGACACCCGTGTACAGGGCCTGACGGAGATCATGGAAGCCAACAAGAGCGCGAAAGGAGTGTAAGGCATGAACGACATTCTCAACAAACTGCATGAGGTGGCAGCCTCTCCCCGCGCTCAGATGGACGGTTATCTGGCGCAGGGCAAAAAGATCGTCCTGTGTGCTCCCGTCTACACCCCGGAGGAGATCATCCACTCCATGGGCTTTGTCCCTATGGGTGCGTGGGGCGGCGATGTGACGCTGAACCGCGCCAAGGAGTACTGTCCCGCTTTCCTGTGCGCCATCGTCCAGTCTCTGCTGGAACTGGGCATCAACGGCGCGTATGACGGCGCTTCCGCCATCGTTATTCCCTCCCTGTGCGACACACTTAAGACCGTGGGTGAGAACTGGAAGTACGCCGTGCCGTCCATTCCGTTCATCCCCATGACCTATCCCCAGAACCGCAAGCCCGCCTATGGCGTGGCCTATACGAAGGCCGGGTACGAGCGTGTCATCCGTGACCTGGAGAAGCTGGGCGGCACGTTCTCCGAGGAAAAGCTGCTCTCGTCCATCAAGGTCTACAACCGTCACAACGCCGCCATGCGGAGGATCGACGAAGTGCTGGCCAAGCACCCGGAGATCACCGCCGCACAGCGCAGCGACATATTCAAAAGCGCCTTTTTCATGACGAAGGAGGAACACACGGAGCTGGTTGAAAAACTCGCCGAAAAGTTGGAAAATTCCCCTGCCTGCGGCGAAAAACTCCCCATTTTGGTCAGCGGAATTCTGACAGATGCTCCGGCGCTGAACGCCATTCTGGACGAGATGGACATGCACATCGTGGCCGATGACGTGGCCGCACAGTCCCGCCAATACCGCGTGGACGCGGAGGAAAAAGCGGAAAGTTTGGACGCGCTGGCGGAAAAGTTCGCCAATATGGGGAACTGCTCTGTGCTGTACGATCAGGAGAAGAGCCGGGTGAAGTGGATTGTGGACACCGCCAGGATGCGCGGCGCCAAGGGCGTGCTGGTGGTGCTGACAAAGTTCTGTGATCCGGAAGAATTCGACTATGTTATGATCAAAAAGGCCTGCGAAAGTGCGGAAATTCCCCTGACGCTGGTGGAGGTAGACCGCCAGATGGTGCAGTTTGAACAGGTGCGCACCAACCTGGAGACCTTCCGCGACCTGCTGAAAATGTAAGCAGACACGGGCAGAGTCCAATAGAAAACAGTATTGTACAAAAGGTTGAACATCAACTTGAACATCAAGTTATAAACGCCTTGCATCGAATATCACATCACATCATACATGGAGGAACACTATGAGCGAAGTCAAACGTCCCCTTGAGGGAGTGAAGGTGCTGGAGCTGGCCACCTTTATCGCCGCCCCCTGCTGCGCCCGTTTCCTGGCCGATCTGGGCGCCGAGGTCATCAAGGTCGAGGCCCCTGCCGGCGATCCCCTGCGCTACACCGCCGTCAATGAGGGCCGTCCTCAGGATCAGAAGGAGAACACCTCCTACGATCTGGAGAACGCCGGCAAGACCTGCGTCTGCCTGAACACCAAGACCGCGGCCGGACGCGAGGCGCTGGAGAAGCTGATCGCCGAGGCGGACATCTTTATCACCAACTGGCGGCAGAATCCCTTGAAGAAGGCCGGCCTGGACTATGAGACGCTGCACGCCAGATACCCCAAGCTGGTCTATGGCTTCGTGTCCGGCTACGGCGAGAAGGGCCCCGACAAGGATCTGCCCGGCTTTGACTTCACCGCGTTCTTTGCCCGCGGCGGCATTCTGGGCACTCTGTTCGACAAGGATGCCCTGCCCATGCTGACCATCGCCGGCTTCGGTGACCACCAGGTGGGCATGTATCTGGCCTCCGGCGTGCTGGCGGCCCTGTACCGCGCCCGCGAGACCGGCATCGGCGACCGTGTGGTGGTCTCCCTGTTCCACAGCGCCATCTGGGATGTGTCCCTGCTGCTGCAGGCCAGTCAGTACGGCGATCCCACCACTCAGTATCCCCTGTCCCGCCGCACCCTGCCCAATCCCCTGGTGGTGGCCCACAAGACCAAGGACAACAAGTGGCTGCAGATCGCTATGCCCCAGTATAACCGCCACTATCCCATCTTTATGACCGCCATCGGCCACCCCGAACTGGCCGAGGATCCCCGCTACTATCCCCAGACCAATCTGCAGGCCAATATCGAGGAGTTCTATGACTTCCTCGTCAAGGAGATGGCCAGCCGCACCCTGGACGAGTGGTGCGCCCTCATGGATGCCAACGACCTGCCCTACGCCGTGGCCCAGACCTGGGACCAGCTGCTGGTGGATAAGCAGGCCTGGGCTTCCGGCTGCTTCTACGAGATGGAGTATTCCAACGGCAACAAGCGCACCATGGTGCGTCCCCCCGTCATCTTTGAGGAGACGGAGCTGCCCCCCTATAACCGCGGCCCGTACCTGGGCGAGCAGACCGAGCTGGTGCTGAAAAACCTGGGCTACACCGACGAGCAGGTGGCCGCCATGATCGCGGCCGGCGAGGCGGTGCCTATGGATCCGGCCCTGCGCGACTAAAACCGGCGGGATCTTTTTCGCCAATACTTCGTTGCAGGCACTTGACGTACACAAAGTACGCCTGCGTCCCTGCGCCTCGTCTTGGCGAAAAATCTCTCCGCTGTTGTCTCCGCAAGAACGAGATGAAGATCTCTCCGCCGCCGGCGGAGCAGGACCGACGAAAAACCAACGCAGAATGACCCGGCGACTTGAGGAAAAGCAAAATAAAGGGACGCGGCGTGTTGAGGAGCGCGCCGCGATCCGAAAAATGTGAAGGAGAAGAATCATGAAGATCGCTGCTTACGAAGTACGTCCCGACGAGAAGCCCGTTATCGAGGGCCTGTGCAGAAAATACGGTATCGAACTGATCTCCACCCCCGCAAACCTGGATAAGAGCACCGCCAATATGGCCGCCGGCTGCGACGGCGTGACCACGCTGGGCCAGAGCGACTACGGCAATGAGGTGCTGGACGAGCTGAAGGGCTACGGCGTCAAGGTGCTGGCCAGCCGCTGTGTGGGCTACAACCACATGAACTGCGACTATGCCCGCTCTCTGGGCTTCCGCCTGTGCAACGGCGCTTATGCCCCCAACGGCGTGGCGGAGTACACCGTCATGGCCATTCTCATGTGCATCCGCA
>CAVGEC010000015.1:0-29888 GCA_963628195.1 Bacteroidaceae bacterium | reverse complement strand
CCTCGACACCCGGAACCACAATCCGGTGCTCTAACCAACTGAGCTACACCCACCACATATCTGGTATCACAAGGGAAGCTTCGCCGCAGGCCGCTTTGGGGGAAATGGTACGCCAGAAGGGATTCGAACCCCCGGCCTACTGCTTAGAAGGCAGTTGCTCTATCCTGCTGAGCTACTGGCGCAAATGGATGGAGCAGGTGACGGGAATCGAACCCGCATCCCCAGCTTGGAAGGCTGGTGCCCTGGCCATTGTGCTACACCCGCGTGCGCCCTCCACTCAAATCGTCAGCTTGTACATATTACCATAGGGCACCGCCCGTGTCAAGAAAAAAATCGGAGAACAGGGTACTTTTCCGTGGAAACGGTCTTGTCTGCGTTCCGTAGACAAAGTCGGCGGGCGGGGGATGGACAAAAATCTGCCGTATGCTATACTGAGCACACCAAGGGAAAAAGGAGGGCGTGACCATGGATGTGGAAAAAACAGGCGCCTATCTGGCGTCGCTCCGTAAGGGACGCGGCATGACACAGCAGCAGGTGGCGGATATATTAGGTGTGTCCAACAAGACCGTCAGCAAATGGGAATCCGGCGCGGGGTTGCCGGATATTGCTGCCCTGCCGGCGCTGGCGGCGCTGTACGGCGTCACGGCGGACGACATCCTGGCGGGGGAGACGCGGCCCAGAGCGGTGAGCGGCGATGTGCCGAATGAGGTGGGAGCGTATCTGGAGCAGCGCGGTAGTCTGCGGTTCCGGATATGCTACGCGGCGGCGGTGCTGGCCGCCATTGCCGGATGGCTGTTCGGCGAGGTCTGGGCATACTTGGCGCTGGCCGCCGTGGTGCTGGCGGTGTGGATCGGCTGGGGACGCGCGCCCGTCGGAGATACCCAGCGCCGCCGTCTGCTGGCGCTGGTGCCGCTGGGCGCGGCGTGGCTGGTCGTGCTGGCGCGGGATGTGCTGCCGTGGAGTTGGGTGTACGATGTGCTGCCGGAAAATGCCAACCAGAAGTATTGGGGACTCCTGACGGTGCAGAGCGTGGTGTTGTCTCTGCTCCTGCTGGTGTCTTTGGCGGCGATGTACGGCATAGGCAGTGCCGTGGCCAAAGCGCCGCTGCTGAAGGATCGGACAACGCGGTACGTGGCCTTTGCCGGATGGGGACTGACGCTCTGCTCAGAGGTGGTTCGCATCATCCTCTGCTGGCAGCCGGCCATAACGTATATCACCACCCGCTCCACAAGAGTATGGGACAGCACGGCAGGCGTTTATACCACCCTGAAAGCACGGCGCTGGCAGGAATTCTACGCGGTGTATGAGCCGGTCACACAGGTGCAGAGACTGCTGGTCGTGCTTGCGGCGGCGGTCTGTATTGTCCTGGCTATACGCGCCCGGAAGCGGAAAACGGAAAATTAAACTTGCCTTACCTACCGGGTTGGTGGTATACTGAATGCACGGGCCACGCCATGGCCCGTGCATTTGTTGACAGGAGGTGTATACTATGATCTCCACGAAGGGCCGTTATTCCATCCGCATACTGCTGGACCTGGCCGAGCACCGCAGTGGTGATTTCATCCCTATGAAGGAAGTAGCTGTCCGACAGGACATCTCACTGAAATATATCGAGCGGCTTATGCCCGCGCTGAAGTCTGCCGGCCTGGTGGAGAGCGTCCACGGCATCGGCGGCGGCTACCGCCTGACACGGGAGCCGGAGGACTACACCCTATGGGAGATACTGGAGCTGGCGGAGGGCGATCTTGCGCCTGTTACCTGTCTCCAGCCGGACGCCCCGGTGTGCCAGCGGGCGGGGGAGTGCCGCACGCTGGGCGTGTGGCAGGGCTTTTACAAGCTGACGCAGGACTACTTCTCCCACATCACGCTGGCCGACCTGATGAACGCCCCCGTCGGGGATAATTATGTGATATGAGCGCAGAAAAAGAACCGCCCGCGGGCGGTTCTTTTTCGCTGGTTTAGGGCTGATAAATATGCTCCTGCACCTCGCCGCAGTTGGTGTCCGCGTTGAGGTATCTGCCTACCAGGTCGACGGAGGTCACGGTGTCCACATCCACCAGTCGGTTGAACAGATAGCTGTAATAGCTGCCCTCCGGGGGATCAGTGATGCCCAGTTCTATCCGGAGATACTCATCAGTGTCACCCCGACCGGTGATGAGGCCCACTACCCAGTTCCGCAGGTTGTGTTCGGCGCTGTCCACCGCGTAGTCGCTGCCGTCCTGATAGCGGACGAGGATCTCGTCAATGAGGATCTCATCATCGACGTACAGGGTGTCCACCATGGTCAGCCCCAGCGGGGAGAGGAACATCTGCTGGCCGTTTTCGGCGGTAAAGGTTTTGACCGGCAGATAGGTCCGGGGCTGGATGGAGATGGAGTAGGGCTGGCCGGAAGCGTCGCGTACGGTGAAGAAGAAGCCGGTGCCCTTTTCATAGCCCTTGCCGGAGATGAAGTAGGCGATCACCTGCAGACAGGTGTCGGTGCTGGCAGTCTCGTCCACATAGAGCTTCATGTCGGTACCCGCATAGCCGTGATCCTGCCCGTTGGGATCGGTGGGTTCGGAATGCCCGTAGTTAAGGTCCACGTTGATGTTTCTGATCCATGTTTCGCCGTAGCCCATATCGCCGCAGTCAAAGCCCTCAGGGTTCTCCACGGAGAAGGTCAGGATGCCGCTGCCGGTCTCGTCCACCAGGAACGTGCCCATCTTGTAGGTGCTGCCGGCTACGGTCAGCTCCGCGTCCAGCTTGCTGAGGTACTTGCCCACCAACCGCTGGGTGGTAGCTGCGTCGCCGGGGATACGCTCCATGTCGGCGACGGACACATAGCCGCCCTTGCCGTCCTCCACAAAATCCGGCGAGGAGGAGTCGATGTCGTCGGTAAAGGCGTGGTGGGTGGTGTCGTCCACCTTGTCGGCGGGGGATACGTCCGCCGTGATCAGAGTCACGATGCCGCCGGCTACGGCGATGGTCAGCGTCAGCGCAGCGGCAATGGCGATAACGGCGCCCTTGCCCAGCGCGCGGCGTGTTTTTTTCTCGTTTCGCATGGTCTTTCTAACCTCCGTCAGTGTATCCGGGGAGGCGTGCAGCGGAGAAAAGGCTTTTTCAAATAACTCTCTGTCATGCATACTGCGGCACCTCCGATAAAATGTGTTTCAGCTTCTCTCTGGCGCGGGCGAGCCGGGTGCGCACCGTTTCTTCCGGTATGCCTAGCAGCCCGGCGATCTCCCTCTGGCGGTAGCCCTCGTAGTAGTACAGCAGCACCGGCAGGCGGTAGCGCCTGTCCAGGGACATCACCGCCTCGAACAGCTCCCGGTACTGGGGCTGCTCGAACACCAGCGTGTTCTCGTAGTCGGCGATGTCCTCCGCCCTGCGCCACGGGGCGCGGAGCACGTTTTTGCAGTGATTGACCGTGACGCGGATGAGCCAGTTCTTCACATGGGCGTCGCTTTCGAACGCCTTGTCCTGTTTGTACTGCTGTATCAATACGTCCTGCGTCACATCATCCGCGTCGTCCCGGCAGTGCAGATAGCTGTACGCCACCCGGAACACCGTGTCCATATACCGCTCCGCCAGCGGGGTGAACTGTTCGTCCGTCATAGGATGCTCTCCTTCTTTGGGGTGAAAGGCCTTTCATCTATCATACACCTGGGGAGCGAAAAATGTTTCAAAGAATGTAGAAAAAATGTAAAAAGAATGTAGGAAAAATGTAGAAAGAAAGTAGAAAGAGAATAGAAAAAAGTGGAAAGAAAGTAGAAGAAAAGACGAACGGGCCTCGTGGGAGGCCCGTTCGTCTTTTTTGTGAGGAGAAAAAGAAAGAAAAACGTATGGATATCAGTCCGCGAACAGCGGGGTGGAGAGGTAGCGGTCGCCGGTGTCGGGCAGCAGCACCACGATGGTCTTGCCCGCGTTCTCCGGGCGCTTGGCCAGCTCAATGGCTGCCCACAGGGCCGCGCCGGAGGAGATGCCCACCAGAACGCCTTCGCGCCGGCCGACTTCCTTGCCGACGGTGAAAGCATCGTCGTTGTCTACGGGGATGATCTCGTCATAGATCTTGGTGTCCAGCACATCGGGGACAAAGCCCGCGCCGATGCCCTGGATCTTGTGGGAACCGGCCACGCCGGTGGACAGAACAGCGGAGGTCTTGGGCTCCACGGCCACCACCTTGACAGCGGGGTTCTTTTCCTTCAAAAACGTGCCGGTGCCGGTGATAGTACCGCCGGTACCTACGCCGGCCACGAAGAAGTCCACCTTGCCGTCGGTATCGGCCCAGATCTCCGGGCCGGTGGTCTCGTAGTGGGCCTTGGGGTTAGCGGGGTTCACGAACTGCCCGGCCACAAAGCTGTTGGGGATCTCCTTGGCCAACTCGTCGGCCTTGGCGATGGCACCCTTCATGCCCTTGGCGCCCTCGGTGAGCACCAGCTCCGCGCCGTAGGCCTTCATCAGCTGGCGGCGCTCCACGCTCATGGTCTCGGGCATGACGATGATGATGCGGTAGCCCCGGGCGGCGGCCACGGAGGCCAGGCCGATGCCGGTGTTGCCGGAGGTGGGCTCGATGATGACAGAGCCGGGCTTCAGCAGTCCCTTGGCCTCGGCGTCGTCGATCATGGCCTTGGCAATGCGGTCTTTTACGCTGCCGGCGGGGTTGAAGTACTCCAGCTTGGCGAGGATCTTCGCTTTGAGGTCATGGGCTTTTTCAATGTGAGTCAGCTCCAGCAGGGGAGTCTTGCCGATCAGCTGGTCAGCGGAAGTGTAGATGTTAGACATAGTTGAAATCTCCTTTTACAGACGAAATGTTGGTTTACCTTTTGGCCATGTCCGGTGGGACACGGTACAGCATAAAGGGTGGATGTTCAAGGTGTATACCGGGGCTTTGTACAGAGTCAACATCGTCCGGTGAAGGGGAGATGGCGCGCAGCGATGGTCATGGCATTCGCCTCGTTTCCAAAAAGTCAACTACCAACTCGGTAGGTTGGTATAGTTATAACACGGAGCGGGAGAAATGTCAACCCTGTTTTTGAAAAAATTTTTGAGGGAGGAATGTGACAATATTGAAAGGGAGAGGGGACTTGCGGGACAGGGGAGAGGGAGGGTATAATGTAAAGCGAGCAGTAAACGATGGACAGTGCAAGGAGAGGACGGCTATGTACCGTATATTTATTGTGGAGGATGACCGCACCATTGCGCAGGCGGTGGCGCGGCTGGCGGAGAGCTGGGGACTGGAGGCGCGGTGTGCACGGGATTTCCGGGCGGTGACGAAAGAGGCGGAGAAGTTCCAGCCGCACCTTATCATATTGGATATCGCGCTGCCGTTTTTTGACGGGTATCACTGGTGCCGCGAGCTGCGAAAGCAGACCAATGCGCCCATCCTGTTTCTGTCCTCCGCCGGGGACAACATGAACATGATCATGGCTATGAATTTCGGCGGGGACGATTTCATCGCCAAGCCCTTTGACGGCGGGGTGCTGATGGCCAAGGTACAGGCCATGCTGCGGCGCAGCTACGGCATGAACACGCCGGCGGTGCTGCGGGAGCGGCGGGGCGCCCAGCTGTCCGCTGATGACCAGAAGCTGACGTACCAGGGACAGACGGTGGAGCTGACCAAAAATGAGTACCGTATTTTGTCCTGCCTGATGGAGAGCGCCGGAAAGGTGGTCAGCCGGGAGAAGCTGATGCAGCGGCTGTGGGAGACGGACAGCTTTGTGGACGAGAACACGCTGACGGTGAATGTGAACCGTCTGCGGCGGAAGCTGGCGGGCGCAGGGCTTGTGGACTTTATTGCCACCCGGCACGGGGTGGGGTACATCGTGGAGTGAGGGATATGGAGCTGTTCAAAGCGTATCTGCGGGAGCGCTGGCTGCCGCTGGCGGCGTTTCTGCTGTTTGGCGGGGTGTTTGCCGTGTCCTTTGCGCTGTATGGCCTGCCGCTGGCGGCGGTGGGGTACCCGGCGGGACTGTGCGCCCTGATGGGACTGTGCCTGGGCGCCTGGGACTATGGCCGCACGGTGCGGCGGCACAGGGAGCTGGTGCGGCTGCGGGACGCAGGCGAAGCGGTGCTGCTGGAACTGCCGGCTATGACTACCGTGGAGGGCGGAGACTGTGCTGCCGTGATCGAAACGCTGCGGCGGGAGCTGCGGCGGCAGAGCACTGTGGGCACAGTCCGAAGGGCGGAGATGGCGGCCTATTACACCGCGTGGGTGCATCAGATCAAGACGCCCATTGCGGCCATGCGTCTGACGCTGCAGGGGGAGGATACGCCCTCGGCCCGGCGGCTGCTGGCGGAATTGGGCCGGGTGGAGCAGTATGTGGACATGGTGCTGACCTATCTGCGGCTGGAGGAGGGAGGCAGCGACTATGTGATACGGCCCTGCGCCGTGGACGATGTGGTCCGCGCCGCCGTGCGGCGGTTCGCCGGGGAGTTTATCGACCGGCGTATCGCGCTGGAGTATACACCGGTGGAATGGGAGACGGTGACGGACAGCAAGTGGCTGACCTTTGTGGTGGAGCAGCTTTTGTCCAATGCCTTGAAATACACCGGGCAGGGCGGCGCGATCCGGATATACCGGGAGGGAGACGACCTGTGCGTCAGCGACACGGGCATAGGCGTTGCGCCGGAGGATCTGCCGCGGGTGTTCGACATGGGGTACACGGGGCAGAACGGGCGGTTGGATCGGCGTTCCAGCGGTATCGGACTGTATCTGTGCCGCCGCATCTGCGGAAATCTGCGGCACGCTATCCGCATGGAATCGACGGTGGGAGAGGGCACCACGGTGCGCCTGACGCTGGGACGCGGCGATTTTGTAGCGGAGTGAGTTTTTGCCGCTGCCGCGGGAGGGGAGAGTTTCGCGCTCCGGCGCGAGTAACTTTCTTTTTTTGTAAAAAGAAAGTTACCAAAGAAAACCACTTAGACCTACGGTCTAAGAATCCCTTGGCGCGCTATGCGCTGTACGAATTTGGTGGTGCGCACTCGCGGAATCGGTGCGGAGGGAATCGTTGTCGGTCAAAAGGACTGCTTGTACGTTCACCGGCGCGGAGGCTGACGCGGCCGCTTGCTTTAGCCACGGTAGGGGTATTTGCTTCTACCGCTTTTGGCGATTATCAAATCGCGCCAAAGCCCCTGCTTTACAGGGGCTTTGGTTGGTGGCGGCTAACGCCGCATTGGATAAGAATGGGTTCCCGTGAAAATGCGTTTTGGGAAGCTACGGTGCAGGGACCGTAAAGGTAGGTGTGCCCTGCGGACACAGAATTTAATATTCTTTGGTCTGTAATTCGGTAGGGCAAAAAGTGTTCCGCCATGGCAACAGGCAGCGGCAGCGAAGCGGTAGCGGAAAGAGAAGCAGGGGCAGTTCGTTTATCCGACAACGGGCAAGAAAATGCCGGGTGCGTGGGGCACGGGCCACAAATATGAAATTGGCGTGCCGCGCTGAGGGATTCTTAGACCGTAGGTCTAAGCGGCGTTTTTGGTGACTTTTGCCGCCGGGGGCAAAAGTCACTCGCGCTCGGAAGCACGAAACTCTCTCTGCGCTGCCGCGGGTACGGCGGGGAGAAAATTGTGACATTCCTGTTCGCTTTTGGTAAGGGAAAGCGATGGAACAGGCGGAAGCGCCGGACTATAATGGCCTTGTAAGATAAAGGAGGTCATGCTATGAGCATTTTGGAAGTGAGCGGACTGCGGAAGGTATACACCACGCGGTTCGGCGGCAGCCGTGTAGAGGCGCTGCGCAATGTGAATTTTACGGTGGAGCAGGGCGAATACATCGCCATCATGGGCGAATCCGGCAGCGGCAAGACCACGCTGCTGAATATTCTGGCGGCCCTGGATGAGCCCACGGCGGGCACCGTGCGGCTGGACGGCCACGAGCTGGGCAAGATACGGGAGAGGGACGCGGCGGCGTTCCGGCGGGAGAACCTGGGGTTCGTGTTCCAGGAGTTCAATCTGCTGGACACGTTTTCGCTAGAGGACAACATCTATCTGCCGCTGGTGCTGGCGGGGACGCCCTACGAGGAGATGCATGCGCGGCTGGCGCCTATCGCCAAGAAGCTGGGACTGACGGAGCTTTTGAAGAAGTACCCCTACGAGGTGTCCGGCGGACAGAAGCAGCGCGCTGCGGTGGCACGGGCCATCATCACGGAGCCGAAGCTGCTGCTGGCGGATGAGCCCACCGGCGCGCTGGACAGCGGCTCTACCGACGAGCTGCTGCGGCTGTTCGCGGCCATCAACCACGCGGGGCAGACCATCCTGATGGTGACGCACTCGGTGAAGGCGGCCAGCCACGCGGGACGGGTGCTGTTTATCAAGGACGGCCAGGTGTTCCACCAGCTGTACAGAGGCGAGGAGGGCGACAGCCAGTTCTATCAGCGCATCGCCGACACGCTGACCATGCTGCAGTCGGGCGGTGAGCAGGCATGAGAAAGAAGACGCTATACGCCCGGCTGGCCTGGACGGGCATGAGGAAAAACAGGAGGCTGTATCTGCCGTATCTGCTCAGCTGCGCGGGCATGGTGCTGATGTTCTATATTCTGATGGGACTGTCCGGCTCGGAGGTGCTGAAGAACATGTCCGGCGGGACCAGCAGCGGTATGATCCTGCGGCTGGGCACGGTGGTCATCGCGGTGTTCGCGGTGCTGTTCCTCTTTTATACGCACTCGTTTCTCATCCGCAGACGGGAGCGGGAGTTCGGACTGTACAATGTGCTGGGTATGGGTAAGGGCAATATCTCCCGGATCCTGCTGTGGGAGACGGCGATCGCCTATGTGCTGACCACGGCGGCGGGCCTGCTGCTGGGCGTGGTGCTGTACAAGCTGGCGGAGCTGGGAATGGTGCGGCTGCTGCGGCTGAAGGTGACGTATGCGCTGACGGTGTCCGTGTCGTCCCTGTGGCAGACAGCGGCGCTGTTCGCGGCCATCCATGTGCTGATCCTGCTGAACAGTCTGCGGCAGCTGCGCGCCGTCAGCGCGGTGGAGCTGCTGCGCAGCGAGAGCGTGGGAGAGAAGCCGCCCAGGGCGCGGTGGGCGCTGACGGTGCTGGGCGTGGTGCTGCTGGGCGGGGCCTACGCACTGGCGGTGTCCATCAAGGAGCCGCTGGCGGCGCTGATGTGGTTCTTTACGGCGGTCGTGATGGTGATCCTGGCCACCTATCTGCTGTTTATCAGCGGATCGGTGACGCTGTGCCGGGGCTTGCAGGGGAATAAGCGGTATTATTATCAGCCGCAGCACTTTGTGTCGGTGGCGTCCATGACATACCGGATGAAGCGCAACGGCGCGGGGCTGGCCTCGGTGTGCATTTTGGCCACTATGGTGCTGGTGATGATCTCCTCCACCACCTGCCTGTACTTCGGGCAGGAGGATGCGGTGAACAGCCGGTATCCCCGCGATCTGTCCGTGACGGTATACGGCGACAGCTATCTGCTGGACAGCGAGAAGGTGGCGCAGGTGCGGCAGGGCGTGGAGAGCACTATTTTTAATTTCGGCGGCACCGCGTCCAACGTGGCTGAGTACCGGACGATCAGCATCAGCGGACTGCTGGACGGCGGGGACATCCGCACCGACAGCTCCGGCGCCAGCGTGACCGACAGCACCCGCGCCATACAGATACACTTCCTGCCGCTGGAGGACTACAACGCCGCTACGGGGCAGGAACTGACGCTGGGTGATGGGCAGGTGTATGTGGCCGCGCTGCGGACGGAACTCGACAGTGATACGCTGTCCATCGACGGCGGCATGATCCGCCGCGTGATGAAGCGGGAGATCCCCATGCTGGGCGGCCCGGCTGCGGCGGATATCACGCCGTCCCTGATGGTGGTGGTGCCGGACTTTGAGCGCTTTGTGCCGGAGCTGCAGGACTACTTCATGGAGAAGTACAGAAGCTATCCGGCGCCGGTGTGGTACTATGGCTTTGACACCGATCTGCCGGAGGAGCAGCAGGGAGATGTGAACGGCACGCCCAACCTGGAGGATGCGCTGAATGAGTATCTCTCCGGCGTCAGCTCTGACTGGGGCGTGGGTGTCAGCGTGGAGTCCAAGGCCGCCAACCGGGCGGACTTCTACGGTACCTACGGCGGACTGTTTTTCCTGGGTATCATGCTGAGCATCGTGTTCATCTTCGCGGCGGCGGCCATCATCTATTACAAGCAGCTGTCCGAGGGCTATGAGGACCAGAGCCGGTTCGACATCATGCAGAAGGTGGGCATGACCAAGAACGACATCCGCCGCAGCATCAACAGTCAGCTGCTGACGGTGTTCTATCTGCCGCTGATGCTGGCGGGCGTACACCTGTGCTTCGCCTTCCCGTTTATCCACAAGCTGCTGATGCTGTTCAATCTGGACAACCGGGGGCTGCTGATCGGCACCACAGCGGTGAGCTTTGCGGTGTTCGCGGTGCTGTATGCCATCGTGTACAAGCTGACGGGGAATACCTATTACCGCATAGTGGCGGAGGATAAAGAAAAAGGATAAAGAAGGACAACAAACGTCTGAAATCATCAAAATCTTATGAAAGGTGACGAGGACAAGCTGTTTTCTTAAAATCAGATAGTACCGTAAAAGCGGCGTTTACTAATTCCCTTATGGGAAGATAGGAACGCCGCTTTTTCTATTGCAAAGGAGGGAGAAGAAAAAACGCTGCAGTCCCGTAAAAGGCTGCAACGCTTATTCCTGTCATATTCAGTTGTGTACGGACAGTTTATTTGTCCTCCTGTTTGCCATATTTTAATTGAACGCCATGCAACAAAGTATCTAAAGCATTGCACAGATCATTTCGCACTTTATCTGGATTTGAAAACGCATATCTTAGTTGAAGTGTTGTAAAACCGTGGATAAGTCCGGTAAGCATATCTAAAATTTCATTTGTATGCTCCGGGGGAAAATTACAGGAGTTTATGAGCGTGATCAAAAGGGACAAATAATCATCAAAAATAGCTGCTGTTTCTTCTGTACCATGCCAAGTAGCCCATTGGATAGTTTCGTACACACCATGATGTATAATCATGTAATTAAGATATTCAATGGCTACTGCCTTAATTGCAGTAGTCCCAGTTTTTCCAATGGCGGTTTGCTTCATTTGTTCATTCATTTGACGCATGCCTTTATGAGCTACGGCTCTTAAAAGGTCGTCTAAGCAGGATATATATAATGGAATTTCCCAACTCAAATACTGTATGGGGAATTTGATAACTTGATTGACCGGGACACTATCGAAAGTTTTAGTCAAAAATTCAACTGCAATTTAACCGTCATGGAAAATTTTTTGGGCATAAAACATGTTTTGTGTGGACAAATTACAGCGGCTTCCTGTATAATACATACTGATACCCTATTGGCTGACATTTAACGGGATTTTTACATACGGTGCGCTTTTCCGCACGCAAGGAGGCAGTATGCGCAATATCTGGACGGTATTCAAGACCGATATACGCTCGCTGAGCAAGTGCTTTTTTGCCTGTGTGGTGGTAGTGGCCATTGCCCTGCTGCCCAGCCTGTACGCCTGGCTGAACATCTACTCCAACTGGGATCCCTACGGGAATACCGGGGGCATATCCATCGCCATAGCGTCGCTGGACGAGGGCTATACCGACGAGGATGGTGTCTACGAGAACAAGGGAGATGACGTGGTGGCCGACCTGCGGGAGGCCACGTCCATCCACTGGGTGGAAGTGGACACCGAGGAGGAGGCCAAGGGCGGCGTGGAGTCCGGCGATTACTACGCAGCGGTGGTCATCGACAAGGAGTTCAGCCGGAACATGTTCCGGATGCTGACGGACTGGACGGGGAAGCCGGCCATTACCTATTACGAAAACGCCAAGAAGAACGCCGTGGCCACCAAGATCACCGACACGGCGGTGGAGACGCTGAAGCGCTCTATCAGCGAGAACTATCTGGAGGTGGTTATCGGCGGCATCATGGAGCAGAGCAATCTGCTGGCGGCGGATCTGACGGAGGACGATCCGGAGGCGGCGGTGAAAGGCGTGCTGTACCAGGCGCAGGATCTGTTGAAGGCCTGTGGGCGGATGATGGACGCCTTTGAGGCGGCGGGCAGCAGCGGCGGCGTGTCCCAGGCGGACGCGGAGGCGCTGGAGGCCGCGGTGGCCAATTTGAACAAGAACCTGCCGGACGGCGCTGAATTGCAGCAGACGGCGGCGGAGATACAGATGCAGCTGAACACGGCGCTGGCCCGCGTGGAGCGGGCGCTGGACCGGCTGAACAGCGCCATCGAGAATGCGCCGGAGCAGGAAGAGGCACAGGCGCAGCTGTTGGCGGCGGCGGACAGTATGGACAAGACGGCGGCCTCGCTGGAGAAGTGGGCCGATGCCATAGAGGGGACACGGCCGGATGAGGCGGCCCAGGCCAGGGCTATGGCGGCGGAGTGCCGCAAGCTGGCCAAGCAGCTGCGGGCGCTGGCCGACAGCCCGGATTCCGCCGAACTGCTGGCGGACTGCGACGCGCTGGTGAAGTCTCTGCGGACTATGGTGGACAAGATCCCCGTGACGTCCAAGGCGCTGCAGAAGGAGCTGGACACGGTGGCCGGCCAGGTGGCGGACACCATGAAGGGAATGGCGTCGCTGGCAGGGGACGCCAAGGAGATCAAGAGCGCGCTGGAGGACACATCGCAGGCGCTGGGTACCACCATGACGCTGCTGCGCCCGGCCACGGACAGGATGCTTGCGTCGCTGTCGGACACCATTGATGAACTGCAGGGGCTGAGCGACGATGAGTACATGGACACGCTGGTGAGCATACTGGGCGGCGATCCGGCGGTGTACGGGCAGTATTTCCCGGAAATGGTGCAGACCAGCGTGAATGCCGTGTATCCCATTGCCAACTATGGCTCGGCCATGACGCCGTTCTATACGGTGCTGGCTATCTGGGTGGGCGGCGTAATCCTGTCGTCCCTGATCAAGATACACGCCCGGACGGAGGGACTCATCAACCCCAAGCCGGCGGAGCTGTACTTCGGGCGGTATCTGTTCTTTTTCCTGCTGAGCCAGATACAGGCGGCGGTCATCGTTACCGGCGACCTGTACATACTGAAGGTGCAGTGCCTGCATCCGGGGATGCTGTATCTTACCGGGGCGCTGACGGCCTTTACGTTCAGCCTGCTGATCTACTCGCTGGCTATCTCCTTCGGCGACGTGGGCAAGGCCATTGTGGTGGTCATCATGGTCATGCAGATCGCGGGCTCCTCCGGCACGTTCCCCATTGAACTGCTGCCGGCCATTTATCAGAAGATCTACCGCTTCTTCCCGTTCCCCTACGCCATCGACGCCATGCGGGAGTGCATCTGCGGTATGTACGGCAATTACTACTGGCAGCAGATCGGCTTCCTGCTGCTGTTCGCAGCGGCGGCGCTGCTGATCGGATTGCTGGTGCGGCGGCCGTTCATGGGGCTGAACCATTTCATGGAGGAGAAGCTGGAAGAGACGGAATTGCTGTAAGAAGGAGGTGTTGGCCTATGTTGAAGGAGCGAGAATACCAGGAACTGTATGACCGGCTGCTGGAGGAGGTCAGCACCCTGCACCGGAACAACCGGCGGCGCATACGCATCGGTATGCGGATGCTGCTGGCGGTGACGCTGGGACTGATGCTGCTGATGTTCCTGGCGGAGGGGAACAAGGTGTTCACCCTGATGCTGTGGATACTGTCCATGTTCGCGGTGGCGGCGTATCTCATCGCCGTGGAATACGCGGACTATGAATTGCAGAAGAAGCTGGAGCAGGTGACGCAGATGGAGCAGGAGAGCCTGGGAGCGCTGCTGGAGCTGCCGGAACTGCCCAAGGTGCCCCGCGTGGGGCTGCTGCTGCGTCACGGAGCGCGGGAGGAGCAGACCGCGGAGGAAAAGACGGAGACAGCCGCGGGTACGGAGGAAGCTTCGGCAGAGGAAGCAGCCGCGGCGCAGTATGGGACGCGGGAGGTCCCGCCGGAGACGCCGAAGGCGGCTGCCGCCCCGGAGGAGGACACGGCGGCGTACTCCGTGGATGAGATACTGCGGGAGGTGCACGGGGAGGAGGAGCCTGCCCCGTCCGGTGTGCCGGCGTATTCCGCATACAGCGGGACGAAGGTGCTGGAGCGGCTGCTGGACGATCCGGAGAAGCTGGCAGGTGACCTGGAGCTGCTGACAAAGGCGCTGCAGGGACTGTCGGACGATCTGCGCCGCAGCGCGGCGGACAGCCGGAGGGAGGATGACAGATGAGAAATATCTGGAACATTTTCCGCGCCGACTGGCGGCGGCTGACGGCCAGCGTGGTGGCCGTGGTGGTGCTGCTGGGCCTGTGCCTGGTGCCCTGCCTGTATGCATGGTTCAATATTCTGTCCAACTGGGATCCCTACGGCACGGCGTCCACCAGCCGCATCAGCGTGGCGGTGGCCAGCGAGGACGCGGGCTGCGAGGTGCTGGGCCTGGAGGTGAACATCGGCGAGCTGGTGCTGCAGGGGCTGGAGAGCAACGACCAGATGGGCTGGGTATTCGTGGACGACGCGGAGGAGGCCCTTGCGGGGGTGGAATCCGGCGACTATTACGCGGCGCTGGTGATACCGGAGGAATTTACCGACGACTTTGTGAGTATCCTGTCCGGTGATCTGCGGCACCCGCAGATACAGTATTACGAGAACGAAAAAAAGAACGCCATCGCGCCCAAGATCACCAGCAAGGCCAAGACCGCCGTGCAGGAGCAGATCAACACCACGGTCATCGGCAAGGCCGCCGAGGCGCTGACCACAGCGGGATCGGTGTTCAAGGCCATGGGACTGGACAGTCAGGCGCTGGCGGACGGCATCATGGAGAAGCTGACCTCCGCCCGGCAGGAGACGGAGCAGCTGCGGAAGGTACTGGTATCGCTGAAGGACGTGATGGACGGGGCGGACGACCTGCTGGCGGCGGTATCCGTGACCATTGTGGACGCGCAGGATACCATAGGCGACGCCAACGCGGCGGCGGGCAGCACGGTAAAGCTGATCGACACAGGGTTGGCGGCGGCGGACGAGACGTACCGGGACCTGCTGGTGGTGCTGGACAACACGGACAAGGTGCTGGGCGATCTGGACGCCATGCTGCGGGCGATGGATACCTCCGCGGCGGACGAGGCCATGAAGGAGCAGATACACCGGCAGCTGGGCGCGGCCATCGCGGCGCTGGAGGCGCAGATGGCGGCCACGGACGATCCGGAGCTGCAGCAGCAGCTGCAGGTCAGCATCGACGAGCTGAAGGCGCTGGATGAGATGGTGGACGAGCTGGAGCTGTCGGCCATCCAGGGGCCGGTGCTGGACATGCTGGCGCAGGTGCGGCAGGAGCTGCTGGCGGCGGCGGTAAAGACCAACAAAGAAGTGAATGAGTATCTGCACACCACCGGGGCACAGGCTCAGGCATCACTGCGGTCGGTGCAGCAGCTGCTGAGCGCTGTGGGCGGCAGCCTGGGGGATGTGTCCGGTACGCTGGACAGCTATGCCGGGGCCATGACCACGGTACAGCCCACGCTGGACGCGGGCATCACGCTGGCGGAGACGGTGGCCGACTATCTGACGGACATCGAGGACGATGTGCGGCGGGTGACGGAGAGCGAGGCCTTCAAGCGATTCACGGAGCTGATGGAGAGCAGCGACGCGGAGAGCATGGCGGACTATCTCAGCTCACCGGTGCAGCTGAACACGGAGATCATCTACGAGATCAAGGACTACGGCGCGGCCATGTCGCCCTACTACGTCATGCTGGCGCTGTTTGTGGGCAGCCTGCTGACGGCGGTGATGCTGAAGGTACCGGTGACGCAGCCGGAATTTGCCGGGTGCCGGGCGGTGGAGCGCTACTTCGGACGGTTCGTCACGTTTTTCCTGATGGCGATGGCCCAGGCGCTGGTGACAGCCTTCGGGTGCCTGTACTTCGTGGGGATGGAGACGGCGGAGCCGGCGCTGTTCGTGCTGGCCTGCTGCCTGTGTTCGCTGAACTTCGCCAGCATGAACTACGCGCTGGTATACGCGCTGGACAATGTGGGCATGGCGGCGTCGGTGATTATCATGGTCATACAGGTGGCCGGCTCCGGCGGTTCGTACCCGGTGCATGTGCTGCCGCAGCTGTTCCAGACACTGTATCCGTTCATGCCGTTCCACTACGGCATGGACATGATCCGGGAGACGGTGGGCGGTATGTACGGAGACACCTATCTGCGCTGCGCGGCGGTGCTGCTGGGCATGTGCGTGCTGTTCACGGTGTTCGGACTGCTGGTGTACTATCCGGCCCGAAAGCTGAACGCGGCCATCGCGGAGAGTAAGGAACGGTCCGGAATTATGTAAACAAAAGAAAGGCCGCCTTTGGCGGTCTTTCTTTTGCGCTGCGCAATGAAAAAATGTCATGGCACCATGCCTTTTGCTGTTTGCAGCAAAAATGAGAGGGTATTTTTGTGCAGGACGGAGAAAAAATCGCAGGGTGAGAATTTTCTCTCTTTTGCCGTTGCAAGGCAGGGCGTTCTATGGTACAGTACGGATGAAGTGTTAGAAAATTAACAAATGAGACACAGGGGAATACCACTTGAATGCAAGGAGGAACGACCATGAGAGCGGAACAGGAGAGAACCGCGGCCATCGTCCGTGCCCACGACTGCGACAGCGCGAAGCTCATCGCCATTCTGCAGGAGATACAGGCGGCGGAGAACTATCTGAGCCAGGAGAACATGACGTTGGTGGCGGACATGCTGCACATCAGCGTGTCGCGGGTGTACAGCGTGGCCACGTTTTATGAAAATTTTTCATTGGAGCCCAAGGGAAAGCACATCATCAAGGTCTGTGACGGCACGGCCTGTCATGTGAGAAAGTCCGGGCCCATCTATGACGCTATCTATGAGTACCTGGGACTGGACGGCAAGCGCAAGACCAGCGCCGACGGTGTATTCACGCTGGAGACGGTGGCCTGCTTGGGCGCGTGCGGTCTGGCACCGGTGATGACGGTGGACGGCGAGGTGTACGCCAAAATGTCGCCGGAGACGGCGCTGGCGGAACTGGATGCCATTCGCGGAAGGGAGGCGGCGGAATGAGCAAGCTGACAAGAGAGGCGTTCCGCGCCATGCATGAGCGGGCGGCGGAGGCGCTGGAGCGCAGCAAAGCGTCACTGAACGTACTAATCTGCGCCGGTACCGGCTGCATTGCCAGCGGCTCCATGAAGGTGTACGAGAATCTGCGCGCCGAGTGCGAGCAGCGGGGCCTGCAGGTGTATGTGGGGCTTACTCATCACGGAGACGCGGAGAAGAGCCTGCATATCAAGATGAGCGGGTGCCACGGCTTCTGCGAGATGGGGCCGCTGGTGCACATTGAGCCGCTGGGCGTGATGTACGTCCATGTGAAGCCGGAGGACTGCCATGAGATCGTGGAGAGGACGCTGCTGGGCGGCGAGATCATCGAGCGGCTGACCTATCACCAGAACGGCGTGTCCTATCCGCGGCAGGAGGATATACCCTTTTACAGGAAGCAGCACCGGGTGGTGCTGGCCAGCTGCGGCACCAGCGATGCGGAGAACCTGGAGGAGTACATTGCTAAGGGCGGCTACACCGCCTTTGAGAAGGCACTGTTTGACATGGACGGCGCGGAGATATGCCGGGAGATATCCAACTCCGGCCTGCGGGGCCGGGGCGGCGGCGGTTTCCCCGCCGGGCGCAAGTGGGAGAGCGTGCGGCGGCACACGGAGGAGAGTGTCAAGTACATCGTCTGCAACGGCGACGAGGGTGATCCGGGCGCGTTTATGGACCGTTCCATCATGGAGGGCAACCCGCACTCCGTACTGGAGGGTATGATGATCGCCGGTGCGGCAACCGGGGCCTCGGAGGGCTATATCTACGTCCGCGCCGAGTATCCTCTGGCGGTGAAGCGCCTGCAGGTGGCCATTGACAAGGCCGCGGAGGCGGGGCTGCTGGGCGACGACATCATGGGCAGCGGTTTCAGTTTCCATATCCATATCAACCGGGGCGCGGGTGCTTTCGTCTGCGGCGAGGGCAGCGCACTGACGGCCTCTATTGAGGGGAAGCGGGGCATGCCCCGCGTGAAGCCGCCCCGGACGGTGGACCAGGGGCTGTGGGGCAAGCCCACGGTGCTGAACAACGTGGAGACATTTGCCAACGTGCCCAATATCATCAACAAGGGCGCGGGGTGGTATAAGAGTATCGGCACCGAGGGCAGCGCGGGCACCAAGACCTTTGCCCTTACCGGCAATGTGGTGAACACGGGACTGGTGGAGGTGCCCATGGGTGCCACGCTGCGGGAGATCATCTTCGACATCGGCGGCGGTATCCCCGACGGGAAGAAGTTCAAGGCCGTGCAGATCGGCGGGCCCTCCGGCGGCTGTCTTACCGAGGAGCATCTGGACTATCCCATGGACTTCGACTCGCTGAAAAAGCTGGGGGCCATTATCGGCTCAGGCGGACTGGTAGTCATGGACGAGGATACCTGCATGGTGGAAGTGGCCCGGTTCTTCATGCACTTTACCCAGAATGAGAGCTGCGGCAAGTGCACCCCCTGCCGGGAGGGCACCAAGCGTATGCTGGAAACGCTGGAACGCATCATCAATAACGAGGGCAGTCTGGAGGATCTGGAGCTGCTGGAGTCTCTCAGCGACACCATTACGGACACGGCGCTGTGCGGCCTGGGACAGACGGCCTGCAAGCCGGTGATGTCCACGCTGAAAAACTTCCGGCAGGACTATCTGCGCCATGTGGTGGATCACCACTGTCCCATCTGCAATGGGCGGAAGCGGCGGCTGGAGATCAAACCGGAGCTGTGTAAGGGCTGCGGCAAATGCGCAAGAAACTGTCCCATGGACGCCATCTCCGGACAGATACGCATGCCGTACACCATCGACAACGAGAAGTGCATCCACTGCGGCGCTTGCTGGGGCGCATGTCCCTTCGGCGCTATCGACGCGATAGAGGAGGAGTGAGCCATGGCAAAGGGAATAATGGTCATTGACGGGCAGAGAGTGCCCTTTGACGGCGAGCGCAACGTACTGGCGGTGATCCGCAAGGCGGGCATCGATATCCCCACGTTCTGCTATTACTCCGACCTGTCCGTTCACGGCGCGTGCCGCATGTGCATCGTGGAGGATGTGAAGACGGGAAAGATCGACGCCTCCTGCTCCATGGAGCCGCGGGACGGCATGGAGATACGCACCAACACCGCACGGCTGCTGAAGCACCGGCGGATGATACTGGAATTGCTGCTGGCGGCCCACGACTGCTCCTGCACCACCTGCGCCAAGAGCGGCAACTGCCGATTGCAGGAGCTGGCCCAGCGGTTTGGCGTGCGGCACATACGTTTCCCCAACAACAAGCCGCAGTATGAAAAGGACTACACCAGCTACGCGGTGTTTCGTGATCCCAACAAGTGCATCCTGTGCGGCGACTGCGTGCGGGTGTGCGAGGAGCTGCAGGGGCAGGGTATACTGAACTTTGCCTTCCGGGGCAGCGAATTGCAGGTGATGCCGGCCTTTGACAAAAAGCTGGGGGAGACGAAGTGCGTGGGCTGCGGGCAGTGCGCGGCGGTGTGCACCACCGGCGCCATCACGGTCAACGATCAGATCGGCACCGCGTGGCGGGCCATCCACGATCCGCAGAAGCGGGTGGTGGTGCAGATCGCCCCGGCGGTGCGTGTGGCGGTGGGTGAGGCGTTCGGTATCCCCGCCGGCGTGAATGTCATCGATAAGATGACCACGGCGCTGAAGCTGATGGGTGTGGACGAGGTGTACGACACAAATTTCGGCGCAGATATGACCACCATACTGGAGGCGGAGGAGTTCTTGCAGCGGCTGAAAAACGGCGGGCCGTTCCCCATGTTCACCAGCTGCTGCCCCGCCTGGGTACGGTATCTGGAGTTCAACGATCCGAAGTATCTGCGCAATATCTCCACCTGCAAGTCGCCCATGGAGATGTTCGCCGCTGTGATCCGCGACAAATATGCGGCCAAGGACGAGGCCGACGGGCGGACGACGTACAACATCGCCATCATGCCCTGCACCGCCAAAAAGATGGAGGCGGCGCGGCCGGAGTTTATCCATGACGGGCGGCCGGACGTGGATCTGGTGCTGACCACCCGTGAACTGGTGGATATGATGCGGGAGACGGGCGTGCAGCTGGACGAGCTGGAGCTGGAGTCGCCGGATCTGCCCTTCGGACTGGGCAGCGGCGCGGCGGTGATCTACGGCGTCACCGGCGGCGTGGCTGAGGCGGTGGTGCGCCACTGCCTGCCGGACAAGAGCAAGAACGCGCTGCGGGCGGTGCGGGTCACCGATCTGCGGGGGGACGGAGCCATCCGCGAGGTGACGCTGAATGTGGACGGTCAGGAACTGCGCATCGCCGTGGTCAACGGGCTCATCCACGCCAAGGAGCTCATTGCCGACATCGAGGCGGGGAAGCGAGCGTACCATCTGGTGGAGGTCATGACCTGCCAGGGCGGCTGCGTGGGCGGCGCGGGCCAGCCATACGGACTGCGGGAGGTGAAAAAGCAGCGCGGCGACGGGCTGTACGCGGCGGATTCCTCCGCTATGTTCAAGCGGGCGGAAAAGAACCCCATCGTGACCTCTTTGCTGAAGGAGTACGGAGAGGAAAAGTGCCACGCACTGCTGCATGTGCATTACGGGGAATGAAAAGCGCCCCCTTAGGCCAGGTGGCCTTTACGCCGGAGGCGGCAGACAGAGAAAGCGCATGATCCCGCGGGATCATGCGCTTTTGTTATGATGCTTTTTTGTCCAGGATATAGACCGTCACGTTGCGGCGGCCCCAGGAGTAACAGTCGGCCTTGGTGGGGAACCACAGATCCACGATGTTGCCCTTGACCGCGCCACCGCAGTCCAGGGCGGTACCCATGCCGTAGACACGGTAGCCATTGGTGGTCTGGATGAACATTTTTGTGTAGTAGGGGATGACTTTGGGATCCACGGCCACGGTGCCTACGCCCACGGCGGCGCCCACGGCGGTGGTCCAGGCGGCGCCGCCGTCACCGCCGCTGTAATAGGCGGTGGAGGAGCAGATCATAACCTTGTTGTAGGTCATGGTGTCGCCGGAGGCAAAGAGCAGATAGCCGCCTTCGCCGTTCTCGTTGGGGAAGTCCTTTTCGATGGTGTCGCCCTCCTCCACCTCGTAGACGCGGGTGCCGTAGCGCACCAGCTCGGCGTGGGAGGTGTCGTGACTGGCACCGATATACTTGGTAGACGTGACCTCGCCGCCGACGACGGTGTCCTCATACGTCTCGATGATCTGGCCGGGGATACCCTTGCGGATGACCTCCTCAGTGCCCTTGTCCATCAGGGGATCCGGGGAGCGGAGGATCTTATAGTCCGTCTCGACCACCACATAGTGCTGGTAGGTGAGGGTATCGCTGATGCGGATGGCGGGGGAGTCGCCGGTGACGTTCAGCTCCACCATTTCCTCCGCGTCCAGGCGGATGCCTGTACGGTCGAGGAAAGCGGAAAGACGCTCGGCCTGGGTGGTGAAGGTCTGCGTGGCGCCGTTATGCTCCACGGTGACGGTGCGTCCGGGCTCCAGCAGAAGCTGCATGGACTTGTCGCCCAGGCTGCGGCGCAGGAGCAGATCGTCGTAGGTGCGTTCTTCACTGCGTTCGTCCAGCACATGGGGCCCGTCGCCGTCCACAACGATGCAGATGGCATCCAGTGTGCGGATGGGCTCGGAGATCACGGCGACGGTGAATATCACCGCGGTGACAGCGATCATGGTGATGAAGCGGATGAAGGGGTGGTCGCGCATGATGTGATGCACCTCCCGCAGGGCCGGGGAGCGCAGGGCGCTCCGGCAGCCGGTCACCAGCCGTCCGCGGCAGAAAGCGCGCCATGACCGGCAAGCCTCGGTGGCCACGGCATCCCACGTCCAGGCAAAACAGCGGCCCGCAGCCTTTGTGGCGCGGATCAGGGCACGGGCCACGATGTAGGGCACATCGTGGATGGCCTGGCACACCGCGGCAGGTGTGATGCGGCGGTGGGGCTTTTTGGCCTGCAGACGTTTCGGTTGTGCGGCTCGTGTTTGTTCCATAGTACCTCGCAGTATAGCCGCCGGGGAAGGAGTCTAAACCGGGACGGCCATAGAAATTGAAACAATTTGTAACTTTTGTTACCGATTAGCAATTCCTGTGAAGTATAGCATTATCTGCCGGACTTGTCAAGTTTTGGGGGAACAGAACGGCAAAAGCGGGACTTTTGTTGGATTTTCGTTGCATGGCGGGGGAAAAGGTGGTACAATGACGGCAATGCGCAATGAAGGAGAAGTATGATGGATCTTTGTGACCGGAACGATATACAGGCGCTGCTGGCGCGGCATGGCTTTCACTTTGCCAAGGCGCTGGGGCAGAACTTTCTGATCCGGGGCGATGTGGCGGAGGACATCGCCGCTGCGGGATGCGTTCCCGGCTGCGGCGTGCTGGAGGTGGGCCCCGGCATCGGCGCACTGACGGTGCAGCTGGCCCGGCGGGCGGAAAAGGTGGTGTCGGTGGAACTGGACAAGCGGCTGCCGCCGGTGCTGGCCGAGACTATGGCAGATTATGACAATTTTGCGCTGATCGAGGGCGATGTGATGCAGCTGGATCTGGCGGCAGTGGCGGCGGAGCGGTTCGGCGGGCTGCCGAGCGTGCTGTGCGCCAACCTGCCATATAACATCACCACGCCGTTCCTGACGGCCTGCGTGCGTGCGGGATGTTTTCGTCAGCTGACGGTGCTCATCCAGAAGGAGGTGGCCCTGCGGATATGCGCGGGACCGGGCACGGCGGACTATGGCGCGTTCAGCCTGCTGATGCAGTACTACACGGAACCGGAGCTGCTGTTCGAGGTGCCCAACACCTGCTTCATGCCGCCGCCCAAGGTGACATCCGCCGTGGTGCGGTGTGTGACACGGAAGGAGCCGCCGGTGAAGGTGCGCAGCGAAGAGGCCTTTTGGCGGACAGTGCGGGCGGGGTTCGCCCTGCGGCGCAAGACGCTGGTGAACAGCCTGCAGACCGGGTGGCAGCTGCCCAAGGAGCGGCTGGCGGAGATCGTGACGGCCTGCGGGCTTTCCCCCACAGTGCGGGGCGAGACGCTGGGACTGGAGGAGTACGCCAGGCTTTCCGACGCGCTGCTGGCGGCCGGCGAATAAGAATAAGAAAAGTCCCCGGCAGTCGCCGGGGACTTCTTTTCGCTTATTTGCCTTTTTGGATCTTTTCCTCGGTTTCGCGGCGGATGGCAGCGCGGAGTTCTTTCAGATACGGGGAAAAGGCCACGTTTTCATCGGCGTAGGCGAGGTTGAGGTCGTATTCGCGGGGGATCCAGGAGGACAGCGGAGCCTCGTTATGGGAGATGACGGCCTCCAGCTTATCCAGGGCCTTGTAGAGCTTGGCTTCTTCCGTCTCCAAAGCGTCCATCTCGGCGTAGAGGGCGGCCATGCCGTTTCGATAGGGCTGGGGCAGGGTGTTCACCCACCGGGCCAGAAGAGCGTCCTCTTTGTCTGTATCCGCATCGGTCTTGAGGAAGCTGGGGATATCGCCGGTGAAGCACTCGCCCAGGTCGTGGATCAGACACATGCGGATGACCTTGTCCATGTCCGTGTCCGGAAACTCGTCGCGGAGGAAGAAGGCTGTCAGCGCCAGACGCCAGCTGTGGTCGGCCACGCTCTCGTGACGGTTTCCGGGCGTCCAGCAGTGGCGGGTGGTGTCCTTCAGACGGTTGGCGGTGTGCAGGATGGAGAGCAGTTCATCGGGCTTCATGGCGTGGCCTCCTTGTGTTTTTTCACAGTATAGCAAACAGGGGCGGGACAGTCAATGCTTGCACGGCGGCGAAAAGTGTAGTAGAATAGCGGCAGAGCATAAGGGAGGGAGACTTTATGGGAGTTTTATACGCGCTGGAGAGCATACGCACGCCGGTGCTGGATAAGATCATGTCGGCCATCACGCTGCTGGGCGGCGAGTTGTTTTTCATGGTCATCGCCGTGACGGTGTTCTGGTGCGTCAGCAAGCGCGAGGGCTATTATCTGATGATCGTGGGGTTCTTCGGTACGGTCATCAATCAGTTTTTGAAAATACTCTGCTGCGTGCCGCGCCCCTGGGTGAAGGATCCGGGCTTCACCATTGTGGAGAGCGCACGGGCGGAGGCCACGGGGTATTCCTTCCCCAGCGGCCACACACAGAACGCCGTGGCCACCTATGGCGGCATCGCCCGGTATACCCGCCGCGGCTGGCTGCGTGCAGTGCTGATCGTGCTGACGGTGCTCATCGCCTTCAGCCGGATGTATCTGGGTGTACACACGCCGCTGGATGTGGGCGTGTCGTTTGTCATCGCGGCGGTGCTGGTGATGCTGATATATCCGCTGATGGAGGAGGCCGACCGGCGGCCGGTGGTGCTGACGTACACCATACTGGCCATGGTGGTGTGCAGCGCCGCGTTCGTGGGGTATCTGTACCTGCGGGGAGATAGCGGCGTTACCGCCGAGGACACCGCCAACTATGTCAGCGCGCTGGAGAACGGCTGGAAGCTGCTGGGCGCCACGGTGGGCATGCTGGTGTCCAACATCGCGGACCGGAAGCACATACGGTTCGAGACACAGGCGGTGTGGTGGGCGCAGATCATCAAGCTGGCAGTGGGCTTTGGCTGTCTGCTGGCCATACGCTCCGGGCTGAAGGCACCGTTGATCGCCCTGCTGGGCGGCAACGCCGCCATCGCCGGAGGTATCCGCTACCTGCTGGTGGTGCTGTTCGCCGGGTGTGTCTGGCCGCTGACCTTCTGGGGCTTCAGCCGGCTGGGAAGAAGATGAACAACAGAAAAGCGCATCCCCCGGCGTGTGCCGGGGGATGCGGTGCGTTATGGGGGACTGTCTCACTCGGTGACGGTGAGGGTGGGGTGCATGAATGGGTCAAAGGTGGCGAGGACGTGGTCGCCCTCCACGGTATATTCGCTCCACAGGCGGATCTCGGCGTAGCGCTGCGTCCGGTCGAGGGTGATGCTGTGGATGGGCGTGGGTTCGGAATAGGCTTGGCCGCGGCAGTAGACATCGGTGCTCTCGTCGCCGCGGAAGACGACGCAGAGGTCGTGGCACTGGAACACACCGGGTATGTCGCAGCTGCCGGTGTAAACGTTCTTGCGCAGCTGGCCGTGGAAGGAAACGGGAACAGTCTCGATGGCAGAATCGAGCGGGCTGGCATGGTATAGGCCGGTGCCGTCGAAGTCGATGGCCACGCCCCTGTCCCGGCAGGCGAAAATAAGTACGGCGGTGAACAGCAGCAGGATGGGGAGCCAGACCTTGCGGGATGTACATATCTGTCGCATGGGGAGTCCTCCTTTGCGGTGTTGTACCTACTGCAAGTATACCATCAGGCGGGGAGAAAATCAACAAAAAACCGTGCGCTGTACAGGAACGCACGGTTTTTGTATGTGCGGGAGGTCAGACGGTTTCCTTGGGCTTTTTCAGCGCCACGATGACACCGGCGGTGATGAGCACCGCGCCGATGACGCTCATGAGGGTGATCTTCTCGTCCAGCATGATATAGCCCACCACCAGCGTGACAAAGGGGGAGGCGTACAGGTAGTTGTTGGTGATGACCACGCCCAGCCGCTGGAAGGCGATGTTCCATATGGCGAAGCACACGGCGTTGCCGAACACGCCCAGGAACAGCCAGCTCAGCAGGACGTTGGTCTGGGTGAACAGGGGGGTAAGATCGGGCATGCCGTCCGTCAGCAGCATCAGGGGGACGGCGGTGAGGAATGCCCACAGCATGACGCGGCGGGTGACCAGGAAGTTGTCGTACTGCTCGGTGTATTTCTTGATAAGAATAGAATAGACGGCCCACATCAGCGCCGCGGCCAGGGCAATCAGATCGCCCAGGGGGTTGAGGTGGAAGGTCAGCTGGCCGTTGAGTACCACCAGCACTACGCCGGCGATGGCAATGACGGCGCCGATGTATACGAACTTGCCCAGACGTTCGCCGCTGCGGGAGAACAGCTGCGCCAGAATGACCGTCAGGATGGGGGACAGGGCCACAATGATGCTGACGTTGGCGGCGTAGGTGTAGGTCAAGGCGGTGTTCTGCAGGAAAAAGTAGAAGCTGCCGCCGGTGATGCCGATGAGAATGAACATCAGTTCATCCTTCCAGGGGAGCTTCAGCGTTTTGGGCCGGAGCACCCAAAGCGTCAGATAGGCAAGGCCCATGCGCAGGGGAATGATCTGGATGGCGGTGTAGGCGGTGAGCATCTCCTTGGTCAGAACGAAGCAGCTGCCCCAGACCAGTATGGTGAAAATGGCGTATACATGGCCCATGGCTTTTTTTGTGGCGGACATGGCGGTTCTCTCCTTACTTCTCTCGGTTTGCCGCCGGTGGGCGACAAAAAATCATTATATACGCTGTTGGGATAAAAATCCAGAGGAGAGCGGGAATTTTCTGCCAAATGCCTTAAGTTTCTATTAACAGGCGTGAAATGCGCTTGTTTTTTTCGCGGTTCGTGGTATGATGGTACCATCGTTTTTAAGGAGGAAAGACTATGCACGCAGCGCTGGTCATTATGGCGGCGGGGATCGGGTCGCGCTACGGAGGAAACAAGCAGACAGACGGCGTGGGGCCCCACGGGGAGATATTGATGGAGTACGGCGTGTACGACGCGGTGCGGGCGGGCTTCGACAAGGTGGTGTTCATCATCAAGCCGGATATGCGCCCGCTGATGGAGCGGCTGTGCGGCAATATGGCCGCCCGGCTGCGCACGGCGGACGGACGGGCCGTGGAGGTGTGCTACGCCTACCAGGACGACACATCGCTGCCGGCATGGTACACTAAGCCGGCGGTGCGGACAAAGCCCTTCGGCACGGCCCATGCGGTGCTGTGCACACGGGAGATCGTACACGAGCCGTTCTGTGTCATTAACGCGGACGACTATTACGGCGCAGACGCTTACCGCACCATCTATGAGGAACTGGAGCGGCTGCCGGAGACGGGTGCGGCCACCATGGTGGGGTATCTGCTGAGAAACACGGTGACGCTGCACGGGACGGTGTCCCGCGGTGTATGCCATGTGAAGGACGGGTATCTCAGCGACATTAAGGAGACGCTGAAGATCGCTCTGCTGCCGGACGGTGTTATCCGGGACGAGGAAACCGGGGCAGTGCTAGATGGGAACAGCGTGGTGTCCATGAATTTCTGGGGGTTCAGTCCGGCGATCTTCGCGGAGCTGGAGATGTATTTTCACGATTTCCTGCGCAGCGAGGCGGGGCAGTCGGTGAAGGCGGAGTGTCTGCTGCCCACTATGGTGGGTGATCTGCTGGCGCGGGGAGAGCTGACCGTCAGCGTATTGAAATCAGCGGACCGATGGTTCGGCATGACGTATCACGAGGACCGCGCCCGGGTGGCGCGGGAGCTTGTAAAACTACACGAGGCGGGTGTTTATCCCGCGGAATTGAGGTAACAGAATGGATTACGAAAGAGAACGCCGGCGGCAGAAGCGTTACCGGGAGGCTATGCGCAACCGGATCATTGCCGCGGTGCTGCTGGCGGCCATCACTGTGGGTGTGCTGTTCATCATCAAGGGCTGCAAGAAGGAGGAGGTGCCCGTGGACGAAGGGCAGAACACCAACCAGACGGCGGACGGTGTGGAGAACAGCGGTGGGGAAGATGTGATCATCGATGACGATCTGCTGACGCTGGTGAATCCGTGGAACCCGCTGCCGGAGGACTGGACAACGGATCTGGTGACGCTCAGCGATGGCCGGAGGGTCGACAGCCGGTGCTACGAGGCGTATGTGGAGATGATCGACGCCTGCAAGGCGGCGGGGTACAGCCCCTACCTCTGCTCCGCCTACCGCACGCAGGAGACTCAGCAGGAGTTGTACGACAACAAGGTGCAGCGGCTCATCAGCAGCGGCATGGGTGAGGAGGAAGCCAAGACTGAGGCGGCCAAGGCTGTGGCTATCCCCGGTACCAGCGAGCACCAGTTGGGGCTGGCGGTGGATATTGTGGATGCCAATATGCAGGAGCTTACCGCGGCCCAGGAAGACACCGAGACACAGAAGTGGCTGATGGCCAACTCCTGGCGGTATGGTTTCATCCACCGCTATCCCAACGGAAAGACCGATATCACCGGCATCATTTACGAGCCGTGGCATTACCGCTATGTGGGGAAGGACGCGGCGCAGGATATTTTTAACAGGAATATTACGTTGGAGGAATATCTGGGCAGGACGGCGCACTGACGGAAATAAAGGGAGGAGCCTGGCGGCTCCTCCCTTTATTTGAGACATGAAGAAGTTGATTTTACTTGCAGTTCTTGGCGCTTTTGGCGTTTTTCGTGTTCTTGGTGTTGGTGTTTTCTGTGGTCTCGTTGGTGTTGGCGTTCTTGGTGTTCTTCGTGTTATCCATGAGATATACCTCCATTTTCTGTACCTTAGGTACGCCCATAGTTTCACCGGAGAAGGTGAAAATATGCGGAAAATATGCGAAAAATTCTGAAAATTTTTGAGAAAATAAGTTGACAAACGTGGAGGTATGGTATAAACTACTGAAGAAAACAAAGAAGGTCGGTGCATCCGCCTCACCTCAAGCGATGGCAAAGAGGTCAACAGCGCACAACAGACGCCCGAAAGGGATGTTTGTGTTGTTTCGCGGATGCTTGAGGCGTCCGCGTTTTTATTTTGGATTGGAGGTGCTTCGGTATTAGCAAGGTACAGCATCAACTGAACGAGGAGATCACCGACAAGGAGATCCGACTGATCGGCGAAAACGGCGAGCAGCTGGGCATTGTGTCCGGCGAAGAGGCGCTGCGCACCGCAGAGGAGCAGGGCCTGGATCTGGTAAAGATATCTCCGCAGGCTACGCCCCCGGTGTGCAAGCTGATGAACTACGGCAAGTACAAGTTTGAGCAGAGCAAGCGAGAGAAGGAAGCTAGAAAGAACCAGCACGTCGTCGAGATCAAGGAGATCCGTATGTCTCCGGGCATCGACGTGGGCGACTTCAACACCAAGCTGAAGAACGCGCAGAAGTTCCTGTCCGACGGCAACCGCGTCAAGGTATCCGTCCGCTTCCGCGGCCGCGAGATGGCGCACACCGAGATCGGACGTGATCTGCTGAACAAGTTCGCCGAGCTGTGTACCGAGGTGTCCACTCTGGACAAGGCCGCCAAGCTGGAGGGACGGAACATGTCCATTTTCCTGTCTCCCAAGGCCGGCAAATAAGTATTCATTCGCAAAGGATCATATTGGAAGGAGAAAACAACTATGCCTAAACTGAAGACCCATAGCGGCGCAAAGAAGCGCTTCAATCTGACGAAGACCGGCAAGGTCAAGAGAGCTCACGCGTTCAAGAGCCACATCCTGACCAAGAAGGACACCAAGCGTGGCCGTCGTCTGCGCAGCACCACTTATGCTGACTGCACCACCGAGGCGACCATCCGCAAGATGATCCCCTACAAATAAGATACGTTTTTCGTTAGAATAGGAGGCAATTGAAATATGGCACGAGTAAAAGGCGCAATGATGGCGCGCAAAAGAAGAAATAAGACGCTGAAGCTGGCCAAGGGCTACTGGGGCGCCAAGTCCAAGCACTTCAAGATGGCCAACGAGCAGGTCATGAAGTCTCTGACCTACGCCTATGTGGGCCGCCGTCTGAAGAAGCGTGACTTCCGTCAGCTGTGGATCACCCGTATCTCCGCCGCGGTGAAGCCCAACGGTCTGAACTATTCCACCTTCATGCACGGTCTGAAGGTCGCCGGTATCCAGATTAACCGCAAGATGCTGTCCGAGATGGCCATCAGCGATCCCGTGGCGTTTGCCGCCCTGTGCGAGATCGCAAAGAAGGCGTAACCTTGTATACATGCAGCGCCCTGCCAAAAGGCAGGGCGCTGTTTTTTTGTACGGAGGGCTGGAAAAAGAAAAAGAGTTCTGCTATAATGCCGCCGTAAGGAAAAATTATCACGGAAAGGATGAT
>CAVGEC010000014.1:15182-31804 GCA_963628195.1 Bacteroidaceae bacterium | reverse complement strand
GTGGCCCATGTGTTCAGCAAGGAAACGGAAAAGAATCTGGAGTGGTAATCCTTCGCATACAAAGATCCAGCGCCCCCGACCGGGGGCGCTGTTTTGTTTAGGTGTTTAGGACAGGTCGTAGATATAAAACCACGAATCATCCCCCTGTGGCCGGCTGTCCGTATCATCCGAGCAGGTGATGATAAAGTGATCGTCGTCCAGCCATGTGATATAGCGCTCGTTCACCCCTTCCGCACTGCGGCGTTCCAATACCACGCCGCCATCCAGTCCCAGCACGGCAATATTGCCGAAATTCCCGTCAGTCTCATCGCTTCGCTCGGCGATGAGCACCCTGTCTCCGGAAGGGTTTCCGATAATGGACAGCCGCGAAAACGGCTGCTCCGGCACAGTATACCCCTCCACGGAGATACGTTCCGCCGTCTGCATATCGATCAGCGTGACCGATCTGTGCGCGCTCATTTCCAGCGCCAGACGCCCGCCCTGCCGCTGGCTGTGGGGCAGATAGATCAAGCCTTCCTTTAGCGGATAAGCGGACGCAGTACCGGGATCGTACCCCGGCACACCTTTCAATTCCAGCGCAGCGCTGTTCACCCCCACTGTCCCCGATAGGCTGTCAAACAGCGGCAGCTTTTCCAATGTGTCCAGATCGATGCGGCAGCCGGAGAAATGTCCGAATACGCTGTCATCCTGCTCCAGCCACCAACACACCATATAACCATCCAGCACCTGACAACCGTAAGGCCATGTGCCGTATATCCCATCGCTGAGCGCACGGCCGCACAATTCCGTGGCACGCCGCATTTCGCCTTTTGTCGTGTCGAAATAAAAGAACTCCTGTGCCCGTGCGGAATAACTGCCCAGCAGCCAGCGTGTCATATCATCGGAGTGCCATACGCAGCCGTCGATATACGGCAGTTTCTCCCCGTCGAACCCAGCCAACGGCGCTGTCACCGCACCGGCGTTCAGATCCGCCAACAGCGGATAGCGTCCGTTCAGCAGGATAAGATACCGCTCCGGACTACCGCCCAGCAGCAGTATATCATTGCCATCCCCACGGGGCGCCACCCAGGTGACCGCCACCCGCCCGTCATAGGCCGCCCAGTCGAATGTCACGCGATACTCCCCGTCCGGCGCGGTAAACATCTCGTCAAAGCGATGGTTCTCCTGCCGTATCAGCGCTCCGTTTTCATAGGCATAGGCCGCGTAATGGCTCCCCTGGTTCATTTCCACCTCATCGGTGCAGACCAGGAACATCCCTGCATCGGTACGGGCATAACCGGGCACAAATAGGTACTCCGCCTCTATCCCTTCCGCCAGTGTCACCGTTCTGCCGTTCTCCCTTGGCACCTCCTCTGACACGGTGAACAACGACAGCACCTTCTGCCGGAAGTCCGCATCCAGTGCCATAGCCGTGGTGAAGCACAGCAGCACGATCAGCGCAGCAGCCAGGACATACGCACCGGCCCCGCGCCGTCTTTTCCCGTATAGTCTCTGCTCCGTCTCCTCCAAAAAGTTCCCCCGCACATCGGTCAGCGCGTCAAACAGCACAAAGGCCTCCATCAATACCCCTCCTCTTGCAGCATTCGCCGCAGCTTCTCCCGCACACGGTACAGCAGCGACTTTACCTTGCTCTCCGTAAAGCCGAACCTTCCGGCAATATCCGCTGTGGACATACCATACCAATATCGTGCCAGAAACACCTGCCGCTGTACAGCGGGCAGCCTCTCCAGGAAGCGATCCAGCACCGCCGTCAGTTCCTTCGCCTCCAGTATTGTCTGTACGTCCTGCCCCTGCGCCGGGATGCACTGTTCCAGTTCCTCCAGCACCAGCGCAGCCTCGCCGCCACCCCTTTTCAGCCGCCCCCGTGCCCGCAGGCGCTGGATAGACAGCCGGCGTGTCAACTTACCCAAAAACGTCCGCAAAACCACCGGGCGGTGGGGCGGCATAGCATTCCACGCCGCCAGCCAGGTGTCCGATACGCACTCCTGCATATCCTCGCTGTTCTGCAGCAGCCCCAGAGCAATACGGCTGCAATAGGGGCCATATTTCGCGTCGCTCTCCGCAATCGCCTGCTCGGATCTCTGCCAATACAGGTCGATGATCCTGTTGTCCTCCAAATTACCACCTCCCGGTTCCTTTCACCCTGCTACTGGCCTTTTTCGCGCCAAGGTTGCAGGCACTGTGAAATTTTCTCTCCAAACCGCTCTACTACAAAAAGCGGCGGTCACCGACCGTCGCTTTTTCTATCACAGCACCTTTTCCAATTCGCTCTCGCCGTACACCCGGACGCCGTTGGTCTGCAGCAATTCCGCCGTGACGCCGTCGCCCTGTGCCAGCGTACCGGTAAACGTTCCGTCGTAGATGCGTCCGCAGCCGCAGGAGGGGCTTTTCTCCTTCAGCACGGCGGCAGTACAGCCGTACAGCTGCGCCAGGCGCAGCGTCTCCTCCGCGCCCCGGCGGTACTCTGCCGTCACGTCTCGGCCATCGTTCATCACCACCCGGTCTCCCCGCCGTTCGGAGGGGTTCCGGGGCGTGGGCAGTCCTCCCAGCTGCTCCGGACACACTGGCACCGCCAGGCCGCGCTTCGCCAGTTCCTGTGCCAGCGGGTGGGGCTTGCTCTGCCCGTCATACCGGCAGGCGCAGCCCAGCAAACACGCACTGACCAGTATCATATCGCCAGCTCCTTTCCGTTCAGAGCCGCATACACCAGTGTGTCTCCCTCATACTGCAGCTTCATGGAGAAAAACGGTGTCTCCGGCTCGTGGATCAGCGCCAGAAACAGCTTATCCCCCGCCCACTGGGGCAGCGCTGCCAACTTGTCCTTGTGCAGCCATTCCAGCACACCCTCATTGCATTCCCGCAGCTCCCCCGTCCAGTCGGTGGCCGTGAACAGGTGCATGTACTCCCCCTCCCATTCATCGGACACGAATGTGATGATACCGCGGTACTGATACTCCGTCAGCGTCAGCCCCGTCTCCTCCCACGTCTCGCGGCACACGCACTCCTCCGGGCTCTCCCCCTCCTCGCATTTGCCGCCCACACCGATCCACTTGTCATGGTTCAAGTCATTTTGCTTTTTCACCCGGTGCAGCATCAAATACTCGCCATTCCCGTTTTCAACATAGCACAGCGTGGTATTTTTCATCACTTTTCCTCCCGAAATACGATCTCATCATAGCCGGTGGTCTCGTCCTGTTCTACGCCATATGTCCAGCCATCCTGTTCCAGCACTATCAGTTCACAGGTGGTATTGATATACGTCCCCTCCATAAGGTGACCGCCCAGCGTGGTCATATCCTCCCTTGCCAGGGCGATATGCACATGGCAGCGCCCCGCGCTGACAGTGCCCTGCAGTGCCGTGATCTCACACGGCTCAGCGATGTGCCGCACAGTGACACCGGAAGCATCCCGTATCCGCGCCTCTGCAACGCAGCCCACACCGGACAGTATCACCCCGGCCCGCAGGCCCTCCCGCCGCGCCAGCGCCTGTAATGACAGCAGCAGATCCTCTCCCCGGCGGAGACGCAGACAAACGGTTCGCATACATATTCCTCCCACAGATTTACATTTTACGCCATATAGTATATAATGCTCCTGTCGGCAATGCAAGCGTATCCTTTCGGGAGGTAGTATTATGTCAACTATTAAGCCGGGCCGCTATCAGCACTTCAAAGGCGGCAGATATGAGGTCATCGGCACCGCCCACCACTCCGAGACGCTGGAGGAAATGGTGGTCTACCGCGCTCTGTACGGCGATGGCGGCCTGTGGGTTCGTCCCGCCGCCATGTGGGATGAGATCGTGGAACGGGACAGCTATCGCGGCCCGCGGTTTACCCCTGAGGATATATGATGGTTGAGTACAGTATCATCCGCTCCCGCCGCCGCACGCTGGCACTGGAGGTCACACGCCAGGGCACAGCCCTCGTCCGCGCCCCTCTGCGGGCCGCGGATGCGGACATTGCCCGTTTTGTAAACAGCCACCGTGCGTGGCTGGAAAAGCATCTGTCAGCCCGACTGGCCTATCTGGCCGCTCATCCGGAGCCGTCGCCGGAGCAGGTGCAGACCTGGCGGCAGCAGGCCAAAGAAACGCTCCCCCCTTTGGTGCAGCAATGGGCCCAGCACATGGGCGTACAGCCCGCCGGCATTACCATCACCTCTGCCCGCACCCGCTTCGGCAGCTGCTCCGGCAGAAACCGCTTGAGCTTCTCCCTGTATTTGATGGCCTATCCTGCCGATGCTATAGAGTACGTTGTGGTGCATGAACTGGCCCATATCCGCCATCACGACCACTCCCCCGCCTTCTACCGCGAGGTGGAAGCCCACCTCCCCGACTGGAAACGCCGCCGCGCTCTGCTGCGTCGGTAGTATCACGGAAGCGTCAAAATTTTCCAGAACACCCGCCGCCCACTGCAATGGGCGGCGATTTTCTTGTGATTTTCACAAGAAAACATCATTTGTTTCTGTGCGTTTCAGCAAAAATGCAGCCAAACGATTGACATTCCGGTGGAATACTGATAGGATACATTCAGCGGACGGAAACGTTACCGGAAATGTTTTCGGCATAGAACGAAATATTTCGCCCGCTTCATTTGGTATAGTAGGAGGCACACCGGGGCATGACGATCAAGGATATAGCAAAGCAATGCAGCGTCAGCGTCAGTACCGTCTCCCGCGTGCTGAATGACCGGCCGGATGTCAGTGAGGACGTGCGGCGCAAGGTACTCGCCGCTATCAAGGCCAGCAACTACATCCCCAACAACAGCGCGCGTGATCTGGTGCGCACCAAGTCCGACACCATCGGTCTGGTGGTGCGCGGTGTGTCCAACCCGTTCTATACCGACATTATCCGCGCCATTGAGCAAACGATCACCAACGCGGGGTTCACCATGGTCATGCAGCAGATCGGTGCCTGCGACGATGAAGTCAAATGCGGCGCTGTGATGGAACGGGAAAAGCGGCTGCGGGGCATTGTATTTCTTGGCGGACGGTTTGATTACACGCCTGCGGACCTGGCTTTATTGAACGTGCCGTTCGTGTGCTGCTCGTATTCCAATCGGTATGGAACACTGACGGAGGGGGAATATTCCTCTGTGTCCATCGCAGACGAGGACACTGCGCGGCAGGCGGTGGAGGAGTTGTACCGCCACGGACACCGGCGCATCGCGGCGCTGATCTCCCGGCCCGATGACCAGTCTATCAGCCAGCTGCGGTACGAGGGATATGTACAGGCGCTGGAGGCGCACGGCATCCCCGTAGATCCCGATCTGGTGATATGCACCGGCGGCTTCGGCGTGAAGGACTCCTACAGAGCCGTACAGGAAAAACTGGCCGAAAACGTTGATTTTACAGCACTTTTCGCCATCGCGGACTCTATGGCCATCGGTGCTATGCGGGCGCTGATGGACGGAGGAAAGCGTGTGCCGGAGGACTGCTCTGTTATAGCGATAGACGGGTTAGAGTTGTCCGCCTATATCGAACCGCCGCTGACGACGCTGTGCCAGCCCATGGAGGAAATGGGGCGGCGAAGCGCGGAAATTCTGGTGGATATGGTGTGCCGCCACGGTTCCCACGCCTGCGAGCTGCTGTCCACCACGCTGCGGAAGGGCCGCTCCGTGCAGCGGATCGCGGCGAAAAAAGCGTAAGCATACCTGTGCATGTCCAGTTGAACTCATACCTGTACATGCGGTTGATGTTCAAGATGGACAGGTATGTATTATTGGTTTTTTACGCCGAAAATGGCGTGAAAATAAAAACAAAAAAGGAGTAAGTACTATGAAGAAGTTTCTTGCAATGCTTCTGGCGCTCGTGATGGCCCTGTCTCTGGTGGCCTGCGGTCAGAAGGCCGATGACGGTAATACCGATGGTGATACCACGGCTGCCGGCAAGGTGTATTATCTGAACTTCAAGCCCGAACAGGATCAGGCTTGGCAGGATCTGGCCAAGGCCTACACCGAGGAGACCGGTGTGCCCGTCACCGTCCTGACCGCCGCTGCCGGCACCTACGAGGAGAAGCTGGCCTCCGAGATCGCCAAGACCGACGCCCCCACCCTGTTCCAGGTAAACGGCCCCGTGGGTCTGGCTAACTGGAAGGACTACTGCTATGATCTGAAGGATTCTCAGATCTACGGTGAGCTGACCAACGACACCTTCGCTCTGAAGGACGGCGACGCCGTTGCCGGTATCGGCTACGTTATCGAGTCCTATGGCCTGATCACCAACAAGGCTCTGCTGGAGAAGGCCGGCTACACTGTTGAGGACATCCAGAGCTTCGCGGATCTGAAGAAGGTCGCCGAGGACATCACCTCCCGCAAGGACGAGCTGGGCTTCGCCGCTTTCACCTCCGCCGGCATGGACAGCACCTCCGACTGGCGCTTCAAGACTCACCTGGCCAACCTGCCCATCTACTTTGAGTATCAGGCCGATGGCATCAACACCACCGAGGCCATCAAGGGCACCTATCTGGACAACTACAAGGCCATCTTTGACCTGTACATCAACAACAGCACCTGCGCTCCCGCCGACCTGTCCGGCAAGACCGGCACCGACTCCGAGAACGAGTTCCTGAACGGCGAGGCCGTGTTCTTCCAGAACGGTTCCTGGGAGTACAACGCTCTGTCCGCCAAGTACAGCGATGACGAGATGACCATGATCCCCATCTACATCGGCGTGGGCGACGAGGCCAACCAGGGCCTGTGCACCGGCACCGAGAACTACTGGTGCGTGAACAAGGACGCCTCCGAGGAGGATATCAAGGCCACTCTGGACTTCATGTACTGGTGCGTCACCTCTGACAAGGGCACCCAGGCCATGGCCAACGACATGGGCTTCGTGATCCCCTTCAAGAAGGCTGCCGAGTCCCCCAACCTGTTCGTCAAGGTGGACAGCGAGCTGACCGCCGCCGGCAAGACCCCCGTGTCCTGGAACTTCACCACCATGCCCTCTGAGCAGTGGAAGAACGACGTGGGCTCCGCTCTGACCGCATACGCCGCCGGTACCGGCGACTGGGATGCCGTCAAGACCGCTTTCGTGGACGGCTGGGCCAACGAATACGCCCTGAAGGGCTGATAAGCCTCTGCAGTGCAACTACCCGGTCGGGTGGGCTGAACAGCCCACCCGACCGCCATACAGCCCCTGCGCCCGTGCGCAGCGGCTGCCTGTGCGCCCCGGCTTACGGGACGCGCAGGCAGCCGGGAAATTCTACAAAACCGATATGGAGGTAAACGCTTATGCAAAAGAACATCCGCAGATACTGGCCCATTTTCCTGCTGCCTACGCTGGCAGCCTTCCTCATCGGCTTTGTGATCCCGTTCCTTCAAGGCCTGTATCTGTCATTCTGCAAATTCACCACCATCAACAAGGCCACATTTGTGGGCTTCTCTAACTATGTCAAGGCATTTCAGGATGAGCAGTTCCTGCAGTCCTTCGGCTTCACGGCATCCTTCACCGTGGTGTCCACCGTGCTCATCAACTTCATCGCGCTGGCCATTGCCCTGCTGCTGACGCGGGGCATCAAGGGCACCACGCCGTTCCGGACGGTGTTCTTCATGCCCAACCTGATCGGCGGCATCGTGCTGGGCTACATCTGGCAGATCCTGCTGAACTGTGTGCTGAGCCTGATGGGCAAGCCCCTGCTGGCGCTGGACTCCACCGCGGGCTACTGGGGATTGATCATCCTCATGTGCTGGCAGCAGATCGGCTACATGATGATCATTTACATTGCCGGCCTGCAATCCATCCCCAGCGACTATATCGAGGCGGCGTATATCGACGGCGCCACCCCGTGGCAGACCTTCTGGCGGGTAAAGCTGCCCAATCTGATGCCCAGCATCACCATCTGCCTGTTCCTTACGCTGACCAATTCCTTCAAGCTGTTCGATCAGAACCTGGCCCTTACCGCCGGTGAGCCCGCCCACAGCACGGAGATGCTGGCGCTGAACATCTATCAGACATTCTACGCCCGTTCCGGGCCCATGTGGAAGGGCATCGGCCAGGCCAAGGCCGTGCTGTTCTGCATTCTGGTCATCGCCATCTCCAGCCTGCAGCTGAAGTTCACCCGCTCTAAGGAGGTGCAGCAGTAATGAAAAAGCGCTCTCAATCCATCAACACCGTCTGGACGGTGCTCTTGACCATTCTGAGCCTTGCGTGGATCTACCCCGTGGTCATGGTGCTCATCAACTCCTTCAAAAAGGACTCCGCCATTTCCACCAGCACCGCTTTCCAGCTGCCTACCGCCGAGGGCTTTGCCGGGCTGGACAACTATGCCAACGCCATCGGCGCCAAGGGCTTCCTTGCCGCCTTCTTCAACAGCCTTATCATCTCCGTCACCTCTGTGGTGCTGATCCTGATCTTCTGCTCCATGTGCGCGTGGTTCATCACCCGTGTGAAGACCTGGGCGACCAAGCTGTGCTACTTCCTGTTCGTGTTCTCCATGGTGGTGCCGTTCCAGATGCTGATGTTCACCCTGGCAAATCTGGCGGACAAGTCAAAGCTGAACACCCCGTTCAACATCTGCATCATCTATCTGGGCTTCGGCGCGGGACTGGCGGTATTCATGTTCACGGGTTTCGTCAAGTCTATTCCACTGGAGATAGAGGAAGCCGCCATGATCGACGGCTGCGGTCCTGTGCGCACCTTCTTTTTGGTGGTACTGCCCATGCTGAAGCCCACGCTGGTCAGCGTAGGCATTCTGGAGACCATGTGGGTGTGGAACGACTACCTCCTGCCCTATCTGGTGCTGGACGGCACGAAATACAGGACGATCCCCATCCTGATCCAGTACTTCCGCGGCGGTTTCGGCCGCGTGGAGATGGGCCCCATGATGGCCTGCATCGTACTGACCATCCTCCCCATTATCATCATCTACGTTCTCGGCCAGAAACACATCATCAAGGGTGTGGCCGCGGGCGCAGTCAAGGGCTGAGCACACAACACGCCGGGGGCGGGCGAAACGCCCGTCCCCGTGTTTTTTTCGGCGGGCTCTCCCTGCCGGATATCAAATACTATTTCATCCAAGAGAGAAGTTGAGTTATGAAACGAAGCAGCGGAATTCTGATGGCGGTGTCCTCGCTGCCGTCCCCCTACGGTATCGGCACGCTGGGCAAGGCGGCCTACGACTTCGCCGATTTTCTGAAAGCCTCCGGGCAGTCCTTCTGGCAGATGCTGCCCCTGGGGCCCACCAGCTACGGTGATTCGCCCTATCAGAGCTTTTCGGCCTACGCCGGGAACCCCTACTACATCGATCTGGACATGCTGATCGAGGACGGTCTGCTGAAGCGCGCCGAGTGCGGCAAATGCGACTGGGGCGGCGATGCGCGGCATGTGGACTACGGCAAGATCTACGAGAGCCGGTTCACACTGCTGCACAAGGCCTACAAACGGGGCTGGGAGCGGGACGCGGAGGCCGTGGCGGCCTTTGCGCAGGACAATGCGCGGTGGCTGCCGGACTACGCCCTGTACATGGCCTGCAAGCGCCATTTCGGCATGCGGGCCTGGACGGAGTGGGACGAGGACATCCGCCTGCGCCAGAGTCCGGAGGTGCTGGAGAAGTACAAGGCGCTGCTCTTGGACGACGTGCAGTTCTTCACCTATCTGCAGTATCTGTTCTTCAAGCAGTGGAACGCCCTGCGGGACTATGTGCATGAGCTGGGGCTGCGGATCATCGGCGATCTGCCCATCTATGTGGCCATGGATTCCGCCGACGTATGGGCGGAGCCGCAGTTTTTCCAGCTGGACGAACAGCTGGTGCCCAAGGCCGTGGCCGGCGTGCCGCCGGACTACTTCACCGCCGACGGACAGCTGTGGGGCAATCCGCTGTACGACTGGGACGCCATGCGGGAGGACGGCTTCGGCTGGTGGATCCGGCGCATCGACGGCGCGGGAAAGCTGTATGACGTGATACGCATCGACCACTTCCGGGGCTTTGCCAACTACTGGACGGTGCCCTACGGCGAGACGACGGCCAAGAATGGGCAGTGGATCGCCGGGCCGGGGATGGATCTCATTGACCGGCTGAACGGGTGGTTCCCACAGCTGCAGTTCATCGCGGAGGATCTGGGGTACCCCACGCCGGAGGTGGCGCAGCTGCTGCGGGATTCCGGTTGGCCGGGGATGAAGGTGCTGGAGTTCGCCTTCGACTCGCGGGACAGCAGCGGATATCTGCCGCACACCTATACGCCCCACTGCATCTGCTACACCGGCACCCATGACAACAGCCCTCTGGCGCTGTGGCGGCAGGAGGCCAAGCCGGAGGATATCGCCTACGCGGCGGAATATCTGGCGCTGACGGAGGCGGAGGGCTTCCACTGGGGCATTATCCGGGGCGGTATGTCCAGCGTGGCGGATCTGTTCGTGGCGCAGATGCAGGACTATCTGGGCCTGGGACTGGGCCACAGAATGAACGTTCCGGGCACCCTGGGCGGCAACTGGACCTGGCGGCTGCTGCCGGGAGAGGCCACCGAGGCGCTGGCGGGCAAGATCGACCGCATGACGGCGCTGTACGGGAGAAAATAAAGGACAAGCAAGAGGCGCGGCCTGCGCCTCTTGCTTTTTTGCGTGGATACGCCGAAACTCCCGCCTGCGGGGGAGCAGGCGGGAGTTTCGAATGCCGCCGAGGTAGGGGTTGGACCTCAGCGACACGTACAGCGTATCATATGCGCGGCGCAGGGCGGCGCGGGCGGGGAAACGTCCCCGCGAGAAGCTTCTGGCGCGGGTTCGATGCGGCGGAAGGCAAAACAAAAACCGGCTGCAGCGTACACACCGCGAAGGTGCGTCTCACATGCAGCCGGTCTATCGTGCGGTCAAATGCCGTTTAGACACCGTAGCTTTGCGTCTCGGCCTTTCAGCCGATTTGCCAAACCTATTATGCTGTCAGTATACAGCAGAAGCCGGTTTTCGTCAAGTACTTTTCTTGAAAAATTAACGTAATCCTTACGCGTCCGTATCCAGCTGGTCAATGCCGGTGCGCACCTGACGGTACGCCGTTGCCGCCGCGGGATAAAGCGCCTGCGCGGCAGGCATGTCGCCGCTGCGGAGGGCCTCTGTCAGCGCGGAGGACGCTTCGCACAGGCGGGAAAGCCCCAGATTTGCGGCCACGCCCTTCAGCGTGTGTGCAGCGCGGAAAGCGCGCTGGGTATCGCCGGCGGTCATGGCTGCCGACAGCATGTCAAAGGTGTCGTCGCCGGCGAACAGGCGCAGAAAGCGCTCCGCCAGCACTGCACCGCCCAGGCGGGCCGCGGTGGCGGACAGATCACCGCCCACTGTCTCATAAAAGCGCTCCAGACTCATACCGTTTTCCTCTTTTCTATGCACTCCGCAATGGTCTGCACCATATGGCGGGCTTCCAGCGGTTTGGGCGTATGATCGTCCATGCCCGCTTCCAGGCAGGCAGCCACATCCTCGGCAAACAGATTGGCGGTCATGGCGATGATGGGCAGGGACGCATCCGGGCGCTCCAATGCGCGGATGGCGCGGGTAGCTGTCAGGCCGTCCATTTCCGGCATCATCACATCCATGAGTATTGCGTCATATGTGCCGGGCGCGGAGGACGCGAACATCTCCACCGCCTGCCGCCCATCGACGGCCTCCGTCACCTGGGCCCCGGCATCCCGCAGCAGAAAGACCGCGATCTCCCGGTTGAGATCATTGTCCTCCGCCACCAGAATACGCCGCCCGGCGATAGAAGCCTCCGCCGAGGGAAGCGGCGCGAGCGCCTCCGCCCCGGCGGGCTGCAGGGGCATTGTCACACAGAAGCGGGTACCGCGGCCCTTGACACTGTTAACGGTGATGGTGCCGTTGTTCTCGTCCACGATCCTCTTGACAACGGCCAGGCCCAGGCCCACACCGCCGGCGGCATTGCGCACCATGTCCTCCTGGGTAAAAGCATCGAACATGTGCCGCTGGAATTCCTCGCTCATGCCCACGCCGTCATCCTCACAGACGAACACAAGGCGGCACACACCGTCCGGTGCCGCGGCTTCGCGGAAGCTGCAGCGCACCTGTCCGCCGGGCAGGCTGTACTTGATGGCATTGCCTATAATATTATGGCAGATCTGCCGCAGGTACAGGGGATTTCCCGTGAAGTTGTCCTGCTCCAGGTCGATCACCGGCTCCGCCAGCACAATGCCGGCCTCCTCTGCCTGTGCACGCGCCAGCGTCAGCACCTCTCCCAGTTCCGCAGACAGCCGGTAGGGCGTGCGTACCCGCAATGTCTCTTTCTGCTCCAGGCGGTTCAGCGTCAGCACATCGTTCACCAGCGCCAGCAGATAGCCCGCCGCTGTCTGGGCCTTCTCCCGGCAGGACTGCACCAGCGCGGTGTCCTCCGGGCTGCGGGAGATGATCTCCAGCATACCCATGATGATGTTGATGGGCGTGCGTATGTCGTGGCTCATGCTGCGCAGGAAGTCCGTTTTGGCCTGGTCGGCCTGGGTGGCTCGCTGCACCTCCGCCTCCAGCTGCCGCTGATAGGCCTGTTCGCGCCGCTTGCGCTCCTGACCGAGACTGACCAGCAGCAGCGCCACGGCCACCACCGCCAGCGCGTACACACCGAAGGCCGAGATCACCCTGTCACGCGCCTGGGAGAACACATAGTCCGCCGGCAGGAACACATACAGGCTGTATTTCTGGTACATGCCCCGTGCGCCGAAAAACACACCGTCACTGTCCACCCGTGTCAGTGTACTGCCGGCATCGGCCGCTTCCAGCGTCTGGATCAGCGGCACCTGGGATACCGGCAGGTTCCACTGGGCATCGGCGCTGCTGCCCACTACCGTCTCCCCATCCGTGATATAGGTATAGATCGTACCGTTGAGCAGCGTCTCATATCCCGCCAGCAGGCTCTCGATAGACGCATGATAGGACGCGATGACCTCGTCGGACTGGCGGCGGACACAAAACACCATGCCCGGCTCCGCCGTCCGCGCAGCGGCGGCCACATCGTACACAACGCCATCCCGCGTAAGACGGCGGGCAAATATCTTCTCCGGATACTGCATAACGTTGCTGACAGACGCGCCGGTATACAGATCGCTCCAGTCCACATCCGCGCCGTAACTGTACTCCGGTTCCAAATTTTCGTTCAGCACCAGCACACAGCTCATGCGCTGCTGCCAGGCGTACTCGGCCAGCGCTTCGTCGCTGCGCTCCTGTCCCTTCAGCCGGTCGCGCTCCGTCAGTTCCTGCGCCTGCTCCGTCAAGCGGACAAGGCTCTTCACTCGATCCGCGGCGACAATATCCTGATAGTTGACGCACTGCTGCCGCAGATACTGCAGCGTGCGCTCCGCGGTGCGCTGCGCGTTCCGTATGGAGGCGTTCCCGCCGATAAACGCTGCGCTCACCAGCACCAGCAGCCCCATGGCCAGCATGGACAGGTAAATGGCTTTATTGGATAGTCTTTTCTTCATCATAGTCCTGTCGTCACTCTGCCAGCGCCGCAGCCGCATCCACGCCGTAGCTCTCCAGGACAGCGGCAATGGTACCGTCCCCGGCCATCTCCTGCAATACGGCGCTGAGCGCCTCTGCCCTGCCGCTGGTATCGTCCGCGTGGAACGCCACACCCAGCGACACCCGCAGCAGCTCCTGCTCCAGGATGCGGTAATCCCGGCTGCGTCCGGCCATATAGGTGCTGTAAGCCGTCTCGTGCCCCGCACAGGCGTCCACATAGTTCTTGTCCAGCGCCGCAAACACATCATTGACGCTGACAAAGCTGTAAATATTCATTACCTGTTCCACACCGGGCACCTGATGCGTCAGAAACAGCTCCTCCGGCTTGGAGCCGATCTGCACGGCAATACGCTTGCCGTGCAGATCGCTGAGGCGGTATATGCCGCTGTCGCCCCGGACGGCCACCACCTGGCGGCTGTGCATGTACGGCCCCGCCCAGTTGTAGAGATCCTCCCGCCCGGTCATGGTAAAGCTGCCCCACAGGCAGTCCACCTCTCGATCGGCCAGCAGTGTATCCTTCTCCTGCCAGGAAATCTGGCGGAATTCCGGCGCCCAGCCCAGTCTTTCACAGGCCGCTTTGGCGATCTCCACATCAATACCGGTAAACGCACCATCCTCGTCCAGATAGAAATACGGCTCATAATTGTCGCTGCCGATGACCAGCACCGGCAGCGACTTCTGTCCGTCATCGCTCACCTGACCACAGCCGCACAGTGCTGTGCAGCACAGCGCCAACAGCAGCGCGGCCAGTCTTTTTGCGCATTTGCTCATTCGTTTCCTCCCGCGCTGTAAACGTTCCTGCGCAGTATATCCTGTATGTCCTCCAGGCACTCCAGCAGCAGCGGATCGAATGCTCCGCACTCACCCCGGCGGATCATATCCATCGCCTCCTGCCGCGTATAGGCACGCTTGTAGGCCCGGCGTGTCACCAGCGCATCAAACACATCCGCCAGACTGACGGCCTGGACGGTAATGGGGATCCGGTCCCCCGTAAGACCGTCGGGATAGCCCCTGCCGTCCACACGCTCATGGTGCCAGCGGCAGATATCCGCCGCGATCTGCACCAGCGGCTCGTCACGATAGTCCGTCATGCCCCGCAGCAGATCCTCGCCGATGAGAGTATGCTGCTTTACGACCTCAAACTCCTCCGGCGTCAAGGCGCCGGGCTTGCGCAGGATGGCGTCCGGCACGCCCATCTTGCCGATGTCGTGGAACATGGCGGCTGCGGCCACACGGTGACATTCACGGCGGGTAAGACGATATTTATCCGTCCGCTCCAGCAAACGCTCCAGCAGATATTCCGTGATCATCTGCACATGGCGTCCGTGTTCCGCGCCCTCGCCGTTGCGGTAGCCCATAACGCGGGAGAGAATGTCCGCCACAATGCCCATGGTGCGCTCCTGACGGCGCATCTGCTGCGTCATCACCGCCGCCAGACGGCGCTGGCGGGCGTAGAGCTTTACGGTATTCATCACACGCTGGCGCACCACGCGCACATCAAAGGGCCGCTCGATATAATCCGCCACGCCAAGGTCATAGGCCTGGCGCACTTTTTCCTCGGAGCCGTCCGCGGTGATGGTCACCACGGGGATATCCTCGATATACCCCTGTGTGTTCATCTCCTCCAGCACCTGTATGCCATCCATGACCGGCATGATCATGTCCAGCAGCACCAGGGATATCTCTGTGCCGTACACACCAAGCTGCTCCATACACTGACGGCCGTCCTCGGCCTCCAGCACGGTAAAATCCCCGGCCAGCATTTCGCGCAGCATGGCGCGGTTCATGGCGGAGTCGTCCACCACCAGCAGGTGCGGCTTGATCTGCTGGTCGCCGTCAGCAGGGGTGTCCTCGGTGATGACGCTGTCCTTTTTCCGCTTGGCACGGTACATAAGGCGATCCGCACGCATGACCGCCTGGGCGATCGTCTCCTGCCGGGCCATAACACAGCCAATGCTGACAGTGAGATGCTGGTCACCCTCGCAGCCAGGGACATTCGCCGTGCGCAGCTTGCGCTGGATCTCGCCCAGCAGCGCGGTAAACTCCTCCTGCTCGATGGCCGACAGCAGAACCAGAAATTCATCGCCGCCGTAGCGCACCAGGGAGCCGCGTCCATCCACCACGGCACGGATCGTCTCCGCCAGTGCAAACAGAGCGTTGTCGCCCACGTTGTGGCCATAAATGTCGTTATACAGCTTCAGATCGTCCATATCCAGCAGCGCCACGCCGCCGCGATAGACCTCGCCGGCCATGTCGCGCTGGTAGTGGTTGCGGCTCAGTGCACCGGTGAGGGCGTCCAGCTCCTGCTCCTGCGTATCGCGTCCGGAGATGACCAGGATGTTGTCATTGATACGGTCGATGCGGATATCGTACTGACGATAGCCCACGCCGCCCTGGCGGAAACGCAGGCGGAAGCTCTCGTTATTCTCATGTTCACCGAAGAAGCTGCGCAGGTTCTCACTGTTGAGGTAGCGCACCCACACGCCCTTCTCCGCCGAGACCTCGCCGCTGTCGCGGAAAATATCGCGCAGTTCCTCCACGGTATACCAGCGGTGATCGTCCAGATCGGGTGCAAGGCTGGTCTTGCACCCGCAGCTTGCCGCGGGTGCGGTCGTATTCACACACAGTGTCGCAGATGGGCAGCAGCGCGGAGATAAACGCTTTTTTTTCGATCATGGTCGGGGCCTCCGTCCTTTTCGACTTCTTTACATGGTCATTATAACATTCCGGCGGCGTATTGCAATGGTTTTCCGAAATATGCCGAAAAAAGTGACAGACACCGCAAGGTGCCTGTCACTCCCCGGCGCTCCTGGGGATCGGGAGCGCCGGGCGCGGTATTCCGTATGGGATCAATAGCTGCCCAGATCGGCACTGGCGTCGCCCTCGACGCTCTTGCCGAACTCGTAGTCGTTGCCGGGCAGGATGGCGTTCAGGATGACGCCCGCCAGAGCGGCGATGGCCAGACCGGTGAGAGTGATATCGGCGCTGCCCACGGTGAAGGTGATGCCGCCGGTGGAGCTGAAGCCCAGGCCGCTGACGAAGATCACCGCGGCGATGATCAGGTTGCGGGACTTGGTCAGGTCCACCTTGTTCTCCACCACGTTGCGGACGCCGACGGCGGAGATCATACCGTAGAGGACGAAGCTGACGCCGCCCACGATGGCGGTGGGGATGGAGTTGACCAG
>CAVGEC010000014.1:12843-15064 GCA_963628195.1 Bacteroidaceae bacterium | reverse complement strand
TTGGCGGGGCCGCCGAACATACCGGCCATAGCGGTAGCCAGACCGTCGCCCAGCAGCGTGCGGTGCAGGCCGGGATCCTCGATGAAGTTCTTGCCGGTGGTGGAGGAGATGGCGGAGATGTCGCCGATGTGCTCCATCATGGCGGCGATGGCGATGGGGGCCATCACCAGGATGGAGGTCACATCGAACTTAGCGATAACGAACTGCTGCAGGCCCAGGAAGCCGGCGTCATGCACCTCTGTGAAGTCCACCTTACCGGCGATCAGAGCCACGATGTACGCGCCCACTACGCCCAGCAGGATGGGGATGATCTTGATCATGCCCTTGCCCCAGATGTTGGCCACGATGATGATGGCGATGGCCACCAGGGCCAGCCACCAGCAGGTGGAGGCGTTGGTCACGGCGGTGCCGGACAGGTTCAGGCCGATGAGGATGATGATGGGGCCGGTGACGATGGGCGGGAAGTAGCGCATGACCTTCTTGGCACCCACCAGCTTGAACAGCAGCGCCAGCACCAGGTACAGCAGGCCCGCGATGACCACGCCGCCCAGGGCGTAGGGCAGCTTCTCCTCGCCGGTCATGGCGGCGAACTTGCCGGTGTTCAGGTCGGCCACCGCTTGGAAGCCGCCCAGGAAGGCGAAGGAGGAGCCCAGGAAGGCGGGCACCTTGAACTTGGTGCAGACGTGGAACAGCAGCGTGCCGAGGCCGGCGAACAGCAGCGTTGTCTGGATGGACAGGGGCAGGCCGTAGCCGGTAACCAGGATGGGCACCAGCACCGTGGCGCCGAACATGGCGAACAGGTGCTGCAGGCCCAGCAGCAGCATCCGGGGGACGCCCAGCTCTCTGGCGTCGTAGATGGCATCGTGTCCTAACTTCTTGTTCATGTGACAGTCCTCTCTTTCTTCATCCGTTTATTTCCAGTTACTTACAAACAACCTAAAAAAATGACCGGTGAAAACACCGGTCAAAAGGAAACAATATCAAAAACAGAAACAGAGGGAGCGCCCGTCCGCTTTTTGACAACAGTCGTGCAGGTCATGGCTCGTCCCTCCTCTCATTTTTCTTGCCTATTATACGGGGAGGGAGGGCAAAATGCAATACATTTCTGCGCCAAGAATACGACAAAATTTCAGAAGCGGCTTTGTCGGTATTGCACAAGGTCATTCGCCTTGCTTATGGCTGCCATCTGCCAGCTTCAGCCGCCGCCGCAGAACGGGGCATACGCCTGCCGCCACGATGATCTTTACGGCATCGCCGGGGAGATAGGGCAGCATACCGGCCCAGAGGATGGCCGAGAACGTCATGCCTTTGCCCATATAAGCGTTCAGTATCACCGCCATATAGGGCATGCCCACGGCATACAGCACTGCCAGCCCGGCCAGGGCTGCCAGCGCCATGCGCTTGGGATCCAGGCTGCTGCCCGCCGCAGCGCCCACCACCCAGGCCGCCGGGATGAGGCCCAGCAGAAAGCCGAAGGTAGGCTGGAACACATAGCCGAACCCGCCGCCCATAGTGAAGATCGGCAAGCCCACCAGCCCCAGAAAAACATACACCGCCTGGCTCAGCGCGCCCCATTTCCGCCCCAGAAGCAGCCCAGCCATCGCCGTGAACAGATATTGCAGCGTCACGGAGCTGTACCCCATAGGGATACGCATAAAAGCGCCCGCCGCCGTCAGGGCGGCGAAAAGAGCGGTATAGACCAGTTTACGGGTGCGCATGGGCGATCCTCCTTGGAAAAATCTGCCTTGATGATACTAAATCCGGCGGCGGCTGTCAACTATTTACAAACGCGAAAGGCAGTGGTACAATGTGGTTTCAAAAGAAAGGAGGCGGCGCCGGTGGCATGGGATATCCTGCGGTATGATACGGTGGACTCCACCAACAACGTATGCAAATCCCTGGCGGAGCAGGGCGCGGACAGCGTCGCCGTCATCGCCGGGGCACAGACCGCCGGCAAGGGACGGCTGGGCCGTTCCTTTCAGTCTCCGGCGGGCGGACTGTATCTCTCCGCCCTGTGGCGGAACTGTCCGAGCGATCAGTTGTTCTCCGTGACGCCCATGGCGGCGGTGGCGGTATGCCGGGCCATCGAGGATGTATGCGGCGCGGTATGCGGCATCAAGTGGTGCAACGACGTAGTGCTGGACGGGAAAAAGCTGTGCGGCATACTGACCGAGTCCTCCCTGCGGCCGGACGGCAGCGCGGAGTGGCTGGTGACGGGCAT
>CAVGEC010000014.1:0-12575 GCA_963628195.1 Bacteroidaceae bacterium | reverse complement strand
CTGATGGTGCGCTACGGAAACGGCGAAACAGAGACCGTCCGCAGCGGCGAGGTGTCGGTGCGCGGACTGTATGGATATATCGAATGAGGTGATATTATGAACGCAAAAAAGCTGGGCCAGCTGTTTCTCACCTTTGCCAAGGTGGGCGTGATGACCTTCGGCGGCGGCATGGCCATGCTGCCGATCCTCCAGCGGGAAGTGCTGGAGGACAAGAAGTGGGCCACGGACGAGGAGCTGGTAGATTACTTCGCCATCGGGCAGTGCACACCGGGCATCATCGCTGTGAACACGGCCACCTTCGTGGGCCAGAAGCAGGCGGGCATCCTGGGCGGCATTATAGCCACCCTGGGCATCGTGTTTCCCTCGCTGGTGATCATCACGGCGCTGGCCGGCGTCATCAACAACTTCTCCCATCTGGCATGGGTACAGCACGCCTTCGCGGGCATCCGCGTGTGCGTATGCGTACTGATATTCAACGCAGTAGTAAAGCTGTTCAAGGGCTCCGTAAAGGACTGGGCCGCAGGGCTGATTTTTCTGGCGGTGCTGGCGGCGGCGCTGCTGACCGATCTGTCCCCCGTTGTCTTTGTAGCAGCGGCGGCCTGTCTGGGTATCGTCATTCAGAACTTTATAAGGAGGGCAAATTGATATGCTGTACCTCCAATTATTCTGGGAATTCTTCAAGACCGGCCTGTTCGCCGTAGGCGGCGGGCTGGCCACGCTGCCGTTTCTGCAGGACATGGCCACGCGCACGGGGTGGTTCACCCACGCGCAGCTGGCGGACATGCTTGCGGTATCGGAATCCACACCGGGGCCCATCGGCGTGAATATGGCCACATACGTCGGCTTCACCACCGGCGGCGTGGGCGGCGCACTGGTGGCCACACTGGGCCTGGTGACGCCGTCGGTCATCGTGATACTGATCGTGGCGGCCTTTTTGAAGGCCTTTCGGGACAGCAAGTATGTCAATGCGGCATTCTATGGGCTGCGGCCCGCGTCCACGGCGCTGGTGGCCGCGGCAGGCATCTCCGTGGTGCCCATCGCGCTGCTGCACACCGGCGAGACGGGACTTGCACTGCTGAATTGGCCCGCCATCGCGCTGGCGGCGGTGCTGTTGGTATGCACCAATTGGGTACCTGTGGTAAAAAAATGGCACCCCATCGTGTTTATCGGCATCTCGGCGCTGGTGGGCATACTGCTGAAATTCTGAAAAAGGGAGACGACGGGCCGCAATATCGTTAAGTTAAGTTAAGTTAAGTTAAGTATTTTTGTCAAAATTATGTTGATAAAATGCGAAAATATTGTAGAAAGCAAGTTACAAAACGCAGAAAAATATAGAAAAATATTAAAATTAAGAACCAGGCCAAATGGCCTGGTTCTTAATTTAATGACATTGGGCGTACCGTCTCCTTTTTTATTGCGCCGGACCGCGCCGCATGGTACAATGAAAAAAACGCAGAGGAGGGGTAAATCATGTATGAACTGAAGCAGGCCGCGGGCGGCAGCTATTATATTGAAAGTCCGGCCAAGGTGGGGCTGGTGCAGCTGGGCGGCGGCAGCGTGTGTCTTATCGACAGCGGCAGCGACAAGGACGCCGGGCGGAAGGTGCGGCAGCACCTGGATGCCAACGGATGGCATCTGACGGCCATTTACAACACCCACTCCAACGCCGACCATGTAGGCGGCAATCAGTATTTGCAGAAGCAGACGGGATGCGCCGTCTACGCACCTGGCATGGAGCAGTACATCACCTGCCGCCCTGTGCTGGAGCCCTCGCTGCTGTACGGCGGCTGTCCGCCCAAGGTATTGCGGAACAAATTCCTGATGGCGCAGGAGAGCGCCGCGCTGCCCCTGACGCCGGAGGTACTGCCGGAGGGCTGGGAGATGATCCCGCTGCCGGGGCACTTTCTGGACATGGCGGGCTTCCGGACGGCGGACGATGTGGTGTATCTGGCGGACTGTCTGGCTTCGCGGGAGACGCTGGACAAATACGGCATCGCGTTTTTGTATGACGTGGGGGCGTACATCGACACGCTGGAGCGTGTCAAATCCATGGAAGCAGCGCTGTTTGTGCCCTCCCACGCGGCGGCAGCGGAGGACATCGCGCCGCTGGCCCAGTACAACATCGACCGCACGCAGGAGGCCGCGGAGCGCATCGCCGCGCTGTGCACCGGCGTGACTTTCGACGAGGTGCTGCGGGGCGTATTCAAGGCCTACGGTCTGGAGATGTCCTTCCCTCAGTACGCACTGATGGGCAGCACGGTAAAGTCGTACCTCAGCTATCTGCTGGACGGCGGACAGGTCGCGGCGGAGCCGGAGGACGGGCGGCTGCTGTGGCGAAAGCTGTAACACGGAAAACCGGACGCTTTAGGCCACCTGGCATAAGAAAGCGTCCGGTTTTATGCATATTCCCCCTCCCAACGGGCCAGACTAACGGCGCTATATCGTTGGGAGGTCGATCTTTATGTCTGAAATGTTCTGTTTTCAGTGCCAGCAGACGGCAGGCAACAGCGGCTGTGTGCGCACAGGCGTGTGCGGCAAGCAGCCGAAAACAGCGAATCTGCAGGACTATCTGGTCTGCTCGCTGATCCATCTGGCGGAGGTATATACGGAAAAGGGAGAGTTTCCCCGTGAAGTCACAGAGCTGCTGGCGGATGGGCTGTTCGCCACACTGACCAATGTGAACTTCGATGACGGAGCGCTGCAGGGGTATATCCGCCGGGCGGAGAAGCTGGCGCCCCAGCGGCTGCCGCTGCGGGATCCGGGCTGGCTGTGGAAGGGGGACACGGATATTGTATCCCTGCGGAGCACACTGCTGTTCGGCATGAAGGGCATGGCCGCCTACGCCCACCACGCCTTCCGGTTGGGGCAGGAGGACGAAGAGGTCAGCCGGTGGTTCTATAAGGGGCTGTGCGCCCTGCGGCAGGAGCACAGCGTTGAAGAATGGCTGGCGCTCATCACGGAGTTCGGCCTGGTGAACTACAAATGCATGGCGCTGTTGGATCGGGCCAATACCGCCGCCTTCGGCGATCCGTCGCCCGCCAGGGTGCACACGGATATCCGCCGGGGGCCGTTTATCGTGGTGTCCGGCCACGATCTGGAGGATCTGCACCAGCTGCTGGAGCAGACGCAGGGCACCGGCGTGAATGTATACACCCACAGCGAAATGCTGCCGGCCCACGGGTATCCGGAACTGCGCAGATACCCGCAGCTGGCGGGCAACTTCGGCACGGCATGGCAAAACCAGCAGAGCGAATTCGACAGCCTCCCCGCGCCGATCCTGATGACCACCAACTGCCTCATGCCGCCCCGGCCCAGCTATGCGGACCGCATCTACACCACCTCGGTGGTGGGCTATCCTGGGCTGAAGCACATTCCGGAGGACGCACAGGGCCGCAAGGACTTCTCGGCCCTTATTGACCAGGCGCTGGCCCTGGGCGGGTACTCCACTGACAGGAGCATGAGCGGCATCAACGGCGGGCACATCCTGACCACAGGCTTCGGCCGCAAGGCTCTGGGTGACAGTGCCCCGGCGGTGATCGAGGCCATCAAAAGCGGCGCGGTGAAGCACATTTTTCTGGTGGGCGGCTGCGACGGCGCTCATCCGGGGCGGAATTACTATACGGATTTCGTAAAATCCGCGCCTATGGACTCGCTGATACTGACGCTGGCCTGCGGCAAGTTCCGGTTCAACGATCTGGATCTGGGCGACATCAACGGCATCCCCCGCATTCTGGATGCAGGACAGTGCAACGATGCCTACAGCGCCGTGCAGATCGCGCTGGCGCTGGCAGACGCCTTCGGCTGCGGCGTGAACGAACTGCCGCTGACGCTGGTGCTGTCCTGGTATGAGCAGAAAGCGGTATGCATCCTGCTGACGCTGCTGGCGCTGGGCATCAAGAACATCTATCTGGGCCCCACGCTGCCCGCCTTCCTGTCGGAAACCGTGGTGAATACACTGGTGGACGCCTATCACCTGCAGCCCATCACGCATCCCCAGCAGGATCTGGACGCCGTGCTGCACAGAAGGTAAAGAAATATCCCCCGGCCCTACCGGGGGATATTGTTATGCAAGCACTTCCGCCAGCCCCACCAAAACAGGCATGGTCAAAGCGGAGATCGCCGTCTGGACGGACACCAGCGACGAAGTCAGCGCCGTATCTCTGCCGAAACGGGCGGCGAACATGCTCAGCAGCGCCGCCGGAGGTGCACTGGCCGCAATGGCCAGGACCAGGGTAAGATCGTGGGGGACATTCAAAGCCAGGCAGATGCCCAGGGATACCAGCGGCAGCGCCACCAGACGCAGCACCAGTGTAACCCAGGAGCTGACTCCCCGCAGTGCCGCCCTGAAGTCCGCACGGCTCAGCTGATAGCCCACCACCAGCATAGGCAGCGGCGTATTCAGATCGGCCAGATAGTTGACAGGCACCATGAGGAATTCGGGCACTTCGATCTGCGCCAGATACAGAGCCATCGCCACCACCACGCTGAGAACACCGGGGTTCAGCAGCAGGGGCTTGAGCCGCAGCTGGCGGCGGTCGCCGGTGACAACGCAGACTCCCCACGTCCAGCTGAGGACGGTGAACACGATAACGTAGGCAGAGCCATAGAACACGCCCAGACTGCCCAGCAGCGCCGCCATCAGCGGATACCCCATAAAGCCGCAGTTGGAAAACACGGCGGCAAAGCGCAGGCAGCCCTGCCGCCCGGCGTCGCGATCCCGGATCAGCAGCACTGCCGCCAGAATAAATATCGCGTGGAGCAGCACCGACACGCCGGCCACGATACCGAAGCTGTGCAGCACCGCACGCTCCAGCGGGCGCTGAAAGGCCACCACCATCATGCAGGGGGACACCACATACATGACCAGATTGCTCATGGCCCGCGAGGCATTGTCGTCCAGCATTTTGACCTTGCCCAGCACGAAGCCCACCACCAGCAGCAAATACAGGGTAATGATCTGCTGGCCCACGGTGAGGAACGATTGCAGCACAGACATCCCTCCTAAACAAAAACTGAACACCGACTCAGTGTATCACAAAACGGGAGTGTGTCAAGACCATCTTTAGACAAAAGCGGGGGATTTCGTCCCCCACTTTTTACACTTATATGTCGTTTTCGTCACGTCCCACGGACTTCTCCGTGGAAAAACCGTCCGGATACCGGCGCTCCAGCTTTTCCAGGTTGGCCTGCAGGATATCCTCCAGCGGCAGGCCAAGCGCCGTGGCCGCTTCAGCCAGGTACCAGGCCACATCGCCCAGTTCCTTTGCCAGATGCTCTCTGTCCAGCGGGTGGCCCTGGGCCAGCCACTTTTTCACGATGTCGATGGCCTCGCCGGACTCACCGCACAGGCCCATAACACTGTTGATCAATATATCCCTGCCCTGCAGAGCGGGGTTAAGCGAAGCCATGGCCCGCTGCTGGTATTCGTTGATGGTCATAGCGCCGCGCCCTCCAGCAGTGCCGGTATCTGCCGCAGGTCGGTGATCTGCCAGGTAACGTCGGCACACGCTGCCGCACCGGGGCGGCGGAAATAGCAGGTCTTCATGCCGTATTGGCGGCCGCCGGCCATATCGGAGGTCAGCGAGTCACCGATAATGACACAGTCCTGCGGCAGCACAGGCGTTTCGCGCCCGGCATTCAGCTGCGCGAAGGCACCGTTAAAAAAGGCCGGATCGGGCTTGGACACGCCCAACTTCTCGGAGACAAAGAACCAATCGAAATAGTCCTTCATGCCCGCGATCTCCAGGCGGTGCAGCTGCTGATCGTAAGGGCCGTTGCTGGCCACCGCCATAGGGAACTTTCCGTGCAGTGCCGTCAGCAGTTCTACGGCCCCATCCACAGGGATGGCGCTGTCCCACAGGGCGGCGCGGAAATATTTCTCGAACACTGTGCCGTCAAATTGGATGTCCAGCGCCGCGAAAACATTGTTCCAGCGGATCTCCTCCAACTCATGGAATGTCAGCGTCCCCTGCTCGATCTGCCGCCAGAGTCTGCCGTTCTCCCGGTGAAACACCTCCTCCATATACGGCTCATAGGGCTTCAGCCCAAAGTGGGCAAATCCCTCCGCCATGGTCTTGCGAATATAGGCGTCGAAATCCAGGAGGGTGTTGTCGATGTCGATAAAAACCATTTGCATGGGGTACCTCTCAGATAAAGAATTTGCGGTGCAGGCTGCGGCGCAGAGGCTTGCACACAGCGATGACCAACAGCATAGCGCCCAGCACCACGCCGGCCGCCAGCGGATAAAAGGACCACAGGAACGTATCATGGATGCCGAAAGTCAGATTCAACAGGAACTCCACCAGCACCGCCATACCGCCGGACAGCATCAGCGCCCCGCCGCAGATGTACAGCGCCGCACCAGGCAGATACCGCAGCAGCGTTACCATGGCGCACACCAACAACGCCGCCGCACCCGTCACCGGAAAAGCAAAGGTCATGAACCAGTGTCCGCCGGTGGCGTAGTTCACATACAGCAGGAACACACCGATGGCTATAAAATTGATGGGCACGAATATCACAGGGTTGGGCTGTTTGAACCACAGAGGCAGCACCGCCAGGATATACAGCAGCGCCAGTCCTCCCACAGCGAAACCCGACCAGACGATGGTGCCGTTGATGCGCCAGTCGCACAGGACGGTGATGACCGCCGGCAGCAGCATGCACACAGAGATCACAAACAGTACGCCGATGCGGCTGACCTCCTCATGGCGCGGATACTCGGCCGGAGGATAGGGCGGCTCCCCCTGTCCGCAGGGCAGATCGGGATGAAATACACGGGTGCCGCACAGGGGACAGACACGTTCGCTGTCCGCCAGCTCCACACCGCACTTGATACAATACATAGATGACTCCTTTCTCCCGCCGCGTTCAGCGCATGTTGCTCTCCACCTTAACGGGCAGGCCCAGCCGGTGCAGCACACGGTAGAAGTGGTATTCCAGCTCCGGTTCACTGATACTGCGGATACAGTTGATATAGGCCGTGTCTCCCCAGGTGACCACGCCGCAGTTGTGGGGTGCTTTAGCCTGAACGCCGATGATGAAGTCCATCCGACGCACATAGGGTACCATCACATCCGGCAGCTCCACCCTGCCCAGATTGGACAGACACAGGCAGGATTTGCACTCACCCACCGTGTCGAACACGGCTTTCATGGCGATGTTCTTGATAAACAGGGGCATAACTCGCAGCACCGGCGAACGCTCACTGGCCACATTGGCGGCGAACTTGGCCCGCATGGTACGGCGGTTGTTCTCCAGTCCCATTTTGTGGTGCACCAGATCGCACAGTTCATTGAAGCTGCACTCCCCCATGCGGGGATCGATCTCCGGTGTAATATAGGACGCAAAGTTCCGCAGCGTCTTGCTGGGGAACAGATTGCGCAGATTCACGGGCAGCAGCACCTTTACCGGCCTGCGGTGCCGCGGATTCGGCACCTTCTCCGCCTGCAGATCCAGAATAGCCTGCATCATGGCGGCACACAGCAGCTCCGTGACGGAGACGCCGTGTTCCTTGGCACAGATCCGCAGCTTATCCACCGGCACCATCATGGTCACCAGGTCCTTGTATCCGTCACCCTCCGGCGTACCGGTCAAGTGCCAGGCCGTGGCCTCGGCACGGCTGGCGGTCACATCTCCGGCGTAGCGGGCGAAGCTGTCCTCCAGTTCCTCCGGCGACGGCTCCTCCAGCCGGCCCAGCACGCCCTTTTCCGCTGGGACGGACAGGCCGTACTTCTGGCTTAGATACTCCGCCAGCAGGGACTTGACGAACACCAGCGCACCGGTGCCGTCGGTCAGCGCGTGAAAGAATTCCACAGCAAAACGTTCCTTATACAGCAGCACACGGAAGGCGCACTGCCGCACTTCATGGAACGGCGCGTGGGCCAACGGGCAGCTTTTCTCCGCCTGGATGGGCGGCGTGTGCGGGATCTCCTCCAGGTAGTACCAGAACACGCCGCGCCGCAGCCGCACAGCGATGGAGGGGAAACGCCGCACCGTCACATCCAGCGCCGCGGCCAGGACGGCCTTGTCCACCGGCTCGGTCAACGTAGCGGAGATACGGAAAAAGTTGTTCCAATTACGCCGCTTGGCGGCAGGATAGATCTTGGCGGCATTGTCCAGCCGCATCCACCGCAGGCTCCTGGCAGGAGACAGATTCTGCGTCATGAAGCGATTGATCTCATAGGAATCCTGCTCCATGTTCTCCTGCAGACAGTAGAGCACATAGGCGTGCCAGCGCTCCGGCGCAACGATGAGTTTACTTCTGCATCCCGCCGCTTTCAAGCGCTCATGCAGCCCTCGCGCATCATCCAGCAGTATCTCATCGCCGCCGGCGAATATCAGCGATGGCGGAAAGCCTGTCAAGTCTCCCAGCAGGGGCGAGCACAGCGGGTTTGCTGGCTCCCTGGTATAGCACTTGGCGTAAAATTCCAGCAGTTCCTGCGTCAGCGACGGATCATTGTCCCTATTGAACTCATAGGATTCCCCGGAACCGGTCAGGTCTGCCCAGGGTGAGATGGCGATAAGTCCGCAGGGCAGTTCCCTGCCCAGCAGCTTCAGCTTCAGGCACAGCGCACAGATCAGCCCGCCGCCGGCGCTCTCGCCGCACAGCAGGATCTGCTGCGGCGCATAGCCCTTCTTCAGCAGATAGTCATAGGCGGTCAGAGCATCCTCCAGCGCGGCGGGATAGGGATTCTCCGGCGCCAGACGGTACGCCCCGCAGAATACCCGCACGCCGCACTCGCTGGCCAGCGTGGCCGCAAAGCCCTTGGCGTAGTCCAGGCTGCCGCAGGTATAGCCGCCGCCGTGAAGATACAGCACCACACCGCTGCGGCGCTCGTCCTTGGGCATCACCCACGCCCCCTTGAAGGTGTCAAAGTCGTGGTCGCGGACAAGCACCTCACGGCGATGGATGGCACTCATCAGCTCACCCAGCTTGTCCTGTCCCTTACGGGTGGTCTCCAGTGAACAGCCCGCCACAAAGGGTTTAAAGAAATTCAGTTGTGAACGCACCAGCTTTGCCGACAGTTCCATAGTGGTCGTCCCTTTCCTTGTTGCTGATAGATGATTATAGCATATTGGGCCGGGGTTGTAAACAAAGCAAAAAAGGCGGCTGACGCCGCCTTTTTGTATTTTACAGATCCAGCTTCAGGTCGCCGTCTTTGATCCAGCCCCACTTTCGCAGCGGAATGGCGATGAGCCACGTCAACACCGCGGGCAGGACAAAGGAGATCAGCACCAGGCCCAGCCAGTCCATACCGGTGATGGCGGCCTTTGCACCGCTGGCCACGTCGTTTACCCAGCCGGTGTAGACGCCGATCTGTCCCACCAGACCGCAGGTGCCCATACCGGAGGATACCGCCGGACCGTTCATCTCCAAATGGAACAGACAGGTGGCCATCGGCCCGGTAATGGCGGAGGCCAGCGTGGGCGGGATCCATATCCGGGGATTGCGGACGATATTGCCCATTTGCAGCATGCTGGTGCCCAGCCCCTGGGCGGCCAGGCCGCCCCAGCGATTCTCCGGGAAGCTCATGACGGCAAAGCCGATCATCTGCGCGCAGCAGCCCGCCACGGCGGCACCGCCGGCCAACCCTGTCAGCCCCAGCGCAAAGCAAATGGCAGCGGAGGAGATGGGCAGCGTCAGCGCCACGCCGATGACCACGGAAACGATGATCCCCATGATAAAGGGCTGCTGCTTCGTAGCCCAGATAATGGCCTGTCCCACGGCGGAGGCCGCCGTGCCCACCGGCGCGGCGATCAGCGCGGCGAAGCCCACGCCCACCAGTACGGTGACGATGGGTGTCACCAGAATATCGATCTTCGTCTCCTTGCTGACGGCCTTGCCGATCTCCGCGGCCACGATGGCCACGAACAGCACCGCCAGCGGGCCGCCTGCGCCGCCCATATAGTTGGTGGCGAAGCCCACGGGGATCAGCGAGAACAGCACCAGCGGCGGGGCATTCAGCGCCCGCGCAATGGCCACCGCCATGCCGGGCCCCACCATAGCGGAGCACAGCCCTCCGATCGTGTAGTGTACCGCACCGTCACCCGTCCCGATGGTCACAATGGCGGCATTAAGAAAGCCGATGTGGAACTGCTGACCGATGGTGTTGAGAATGGTTCCCACCAGCAGTGTGCAGAATAGTCCCTGGGCCATAGCGCCCATGGCATCGATGAAATAGCGCTTGGCGGAGAAAACGATGTCCTTTCGTTTCAGAAAGGCGCGCAGCTTTTCCATAGCGGTATACCTCGCTTGTCAATTTTCTCCATTATAGGCGCATATCGGCATTCTTGTCAACCGCCGCCGGCCTTTTCCATCTGACGCCGCAGCCACCAGAACACGGCAGCGCCGTCCGCGGCATCCTCCCTTCGCAGGGCGAACGCCTGGCGCTCCGGATGCCATTGCACCGCCAGGATGGGCAGTCCGCTGTGGCATATCCCCTCGATGACACCGTCCGCCGCCCATTGCCGCACACCCAGTCCCGCGCCCAGCCGATAGACAGCCTGATGGTGATTGCTGGTGACAAACGGCCCCGTGCCCACCAGTTCCGCAAACTCCCCTACCGCGCTGGTTTTATGTATTATGTCAACTTCACTTTGATGCCCAGGCACATAGGCGTACAACGATCCGCCAAAAAACACATTCAGCGCCTGCAGCCCCCGGCAAATGCCCAAAACGGGCTTTTCCTCCGCCACAAAGTGTGAAATAGCCTGCTTCTCGGTTTCCGGAAGCTGAGAAGTCAGAATGTCTCCGCCGCCGGGCAGCAGCAAGCCGCCGCACCTGGCTGCATCCGCTGGGGCAGCGCTGACCAGCGGTTCCAATCCCACCTCCCTGAGCGCCGCTATATAGTTTACATAATTTCCGCCGCCATCCCAGAGCAGCACACTGTTCCGCATGACCATCCCCCCTCTCCCCAGTACATGCGCAGCGGCGCCGAAATATGCCGCCGAAAAAGCAGTTGCGCCGCAATGAAAATTATGGTATGATACGCTGCGTGGTATGCAGCGGTATCGAAGTGGTCATAACGGGGCTGACTCGAAATCAGTTTGCGGGCAACCGCACGAGGGTTCGAATCCCTCCCGCTGCGCCATAAAGAATTACCGGTATAGATGCGTCTGGCGCAAAGCCAGGCGCATCAACCGTTTCCGGGCTTTTTCGAGCCCGGATTTCTTCTTTTGAACCATAGATTTTTATGGAGGTTTCGGAGCAACTGACCGGATTTGAACTGGAGGATCTCATGTCCTGGACAGTTTCCAACCTCCAGCGCCCTTTTAGAGAGGACTTTTCTCTCAAAAAAAGCGGCATCATCGCAGAAAAAGAATCACAAATATTTGGGCGTCGTTTTGTCGGCTTTGACAGGCCGAAAAAGCGGCGCCCTTTTTCAATTTCTAAAAGGGCGCTGGCTGCAGCGTCTGAAACGGCAGGCTGGAGAAGACCTCTCCGGCCTTATTTTTTTACAACAGGAGGATCGCTCACATGGACACCCAAAACACAAGCCGTCAGCTTCACTACCTCGAAGAAGTCCGTATTCCCCTGCACCGCGCAGGCTTCGGAATCCTGCCGGTGGAGGGAGAGCAGTTGCCTGTCCTTTGGAACGGCGCACCCCTCTGCCGCATCACCGGCAAGGGCAGCGTGTTCTATCGGCGAGAGGATGTGGACACGCCCCAGGCAGAGGATGCCCTATATCGCGTCGAGGACATCGCCGCGAAGACGCTGGAGTATATGACCGCTATGGAAGCCGCCCCGCAGCTCAAAGCCAGCGGGCTGGATGGCGACTATCGTATCCTCGCTGACTTTGGCGGCACGGTGCTGGCAGGTTCTCCGAGCAAATACGGCGTTCAATTCGTCACATGGGATTGGGACTATGACCGCACAGGCGTGGTACACGGGCACTATTTCATGGAGAACTACGATGCCGCCAAGCAGGACTTCGCCACACGCTCCGGGCTTATCCAAAAGGAACAGCTTTTCAGCCCGGAACAGCTGACCGAGATATTCCGCTGCTGCGCCGATTCCGTGGATGAGGACTTCTTTGAGCTTACGGATACGCAGGAAGAAATGATCCGCGGAATCCAGCAGCAGATCAGGGTGTGCGTGCCGGATCTGGACGAGCGCGTCCGTCAGCAGGAGGAAGCATTGGAACGAGCCTCGCAGGAGCAGACAATGTAATACGACATGGCATGGGCCGGAGTTTTAGCAATAAGACTTCGGCCCTTTTTTATTTTCAAAAAAGGAGTGGATTTGCTTGACGCGATATTTTATGAAGTTCACACCCCTGTTCGCCGCAGAGGTGCAGATGATGACGCCGCCCCGTCATCAGCCTCGCGGCAGCGGACGCATCCGCAGCAGCTTTCGCTACAGTGCCGACGATGTACGCTGCAAAGACTGCACGAGATATGACAGCGGGCACCCCTGTCACCTGAATGAGTGCGTCTGTCTGGAGGAGCGCATCGAGGCCGGCGTGGTGGAGCTGAACGCTCTGGCGCGGGAGTGCTTCAGCGGGAGGATGTTCCGTCCGCTGCAAAGACGGCTGCGAGATGAGCTGAACCGGCAGCCCTTTCGCTTCTTCCTC